>CAJPTP010000151.1 GCA_905373555.1 uncultured Francisella sp.
AAGTTTGTCTTCGGAAAGGAAAGCCGCCAAAATGAATTAGCAAACACACCCTAAGCTTGTCCGACGCGCCTTTTGCGCGCGGGGGCCGAAGATTTGACGGAGAGGGCGTATGTGGGAACCGGGCATGATCGCGGCGTTGGCCGCGGTGGGCGCCGTCGCGGGCGTTTTGGCCGGGCTTTTGGGTTTGGGCGGGGGCATGTTCATCATCCCCGCGATGTCGGTCTTGCTCGCGAAAATGGGCGTGGGCTCCGCCGCCCAGCATGTGGCGATCGGAACGAGTTTCGCGGTCATGATCTTCACGAGCCTCTCCGGCGCGCTGACGCACATGCGCTGCGGGCATATCGAGTGGCCGATTTTCAAAATCATGCTGCGCGGCGTCGTCGCGGGCGTGGTTGTCGGCTCGCTGTTGGCGTCTTTTCTCGACGGAACGCTGCTGCGCTGGTTTTTCGGCTTCTTTTCCCTTTCGATGTCGATTCTGACGATGTTGAAAGCCTTCGACATTCCAAAAACCCCGCCCGCCGATCCCAAAGCCGAGCCCGGCCGCGCCCGCTCGCGCCATCTCGCGGCGGGGGCGGTGATCGGCTCGGTGAGCTCGTGGCTGGGCATCGGCGGCGGGGGCATGACGGTGCCGTATTTGCTGTTCAATCGCGTCGAGGCGCACAAGGCCGTGGGCACCTCGGCGGCGCTGGCTTGGCCGGTTTCCGTCGCGGGCGCCGTCATGTACGCGGCGTTGGGCATGGGCTCCGCCCCGGGCGGCTGGGCCGACGGATATGTGGGCTACGTGTATTTCCCCGCTTTTTTGGTGTTGGTGGCGTGCACGTCGCTCGGCGCCCCCGTCGGGGCGAAGCTCAGCGCCCGGTTTTCCCCCAAGCGGCTGAAAATCATGCTGGCCGCGGCGTTTGCGCTGATTTCGGCGCACACGTTTTGGAATTTGACGCATTGATCGCGCGCCTTGGCCGATCAACAACGCGCAGCGAAACAAGATGCATTGGAAAAGCCCGCTTCGGCGGGCTTTTTTGCCGCGTTTTGGTTTGCGCTTTTGGATCGGCGCGCCAAAACGGCCGGGGCTTGAGGCGAATGCCTTGGGTTGCGTTGGGTTGCGTTTTTCCGGCCGCCTCGGGCTCAAAGCCGGGACAGGCGCTCAATCAGCTTGTCCACGACTTGGGGCACGCCTTGGGTGGCGGGCGCCGCGATCAGTTCCGTCTTGGCGCCCGCGCCTTGGGGCAAGGACAAGTCGAGCGCCCGGGGATCCACGCAGTGCACCTCGCAGCGGGAGGGCGCGGCGTAGATCAAGCTCGCCGCGGGCTGAACGACCATCGAGGTGCCCACGACGATCGCCGCGTCCGCGTCGCGCATCAGGTCGAACGCCGCCGCGATGTTGGGCACGGGTTCGCCGAACCAAACCACGAAAGGGCGCATGGGATGCCCCGCGGGGTCTTTCAGGTCGTAAGGCTGGTCTCCGCTCCAGTCGATGACATAGCTTTCGTCGTCGACCGAGCGCAGCTTGTTCAGCTGCCCGTGCAAATGCAGCACTTTTTTGCTGCCGGCCCGCTCGTGCAGGTCGTCGATGTTTTGGGTCACGACCCAAACGTCGGCGACTTGCTGCAGCCGGGCCAAGGCCAAGTGAGCCGCGTTGGGCGCGGCGTTTTGCGCTTGCCGCCGCCGTTCGTTGTAAAAGTCGATCACCAAGCGCGGGTTGGCCTCGAAGCCCTCGGGCGTCGCCACTGAATTGACGTCATGCCCCTCCCACAGCCCGTCGCTGTCTCGGAAGGTTTTCAAGCCGCTCTCGGCGCTCACCCCCGCCCCGGTGAGGGCGATGATTTTCATTTTGCGTGCCATTCTGTCTTCCCCCCAGCCGCTTTGCGCCGCGCGGCAAATCCGTGTTGGGAACATGTTATTTTATTGCTTTTCAAGGCATTGCGCCTGCGCAAGCGCCCCTTGGGCGCATGTTATAATAGCGCCGCCTTCGCCCCGCTCAAGCCGCCCGGGGGGCGGGGCGAGCGAGCGGGCGGCCCTTTTTTTGGGGGATCGGCGCATGCCGGAATCGACGTCGACACCATCGCCCGCCGCGGCGGCGATTCGGGCGCGGGAAGAAGCCGCGCCCGAGTCGATTTTGCCCGACACGCGCATTTTTGCGGATCAGCCCGCCAAGAACGAGTTTTTGCTCGCGGCGCAAAAAATGCTGGAGCGCCCGGCGTCGGCGACGGCGAAAGCCGCCGCGGATCAAGCGGCCGCCGAGCTGCGCTTTATGCTCGAAACGGGCAGTTACCTGTCTTTTTCCGTGGCGCTGCAAATGGCGGGGGGGCCTCGGGCGCGCCGCGCCCTGTGGTCGCTGCTGGATGACGCCTACCGGGCCATCAACCCCGGGGAATGGCGCATCGACGTGTGGCCCGTCGTGGCGGCCGTGGGCGCGGACAAGCCCGCGGCGCTGAGCCGCGCGACGCCCGCGGAGGAGCTGCGCGCCTTTTTGGGCTTTCATTGGTTCGAGGCCGCCGCGAATGAGCTGCGCCTTTGGCCGCGGCTGCTCACGGCCCAAGATTTCGCCCGCTTGAGCCCCGACGCGTGGTACGCCATGAAATCCGGCCCCGAGGCCATGGATCGGGCTTTGGCGGGCGTCCCCGACGAGCCCGTGGCCGCGGGGGATCGGCGCAAGTCCGAGGCGGTGGCCCTGTTCGCGGTCGGCGCCTTGCCGCGCCGCGAGAGCCACGACGTCGATTTCGCCGAGATTTACGCCAAAGGCGCGATGGATTTGATGCAGATTTGGAATCGGCTTTTCTCCGATTCGGGCGCGACGGTGTTTTCCAACCCGCTCGCCCCCATGCCGCCCGCGGCCGCCTTCGTCGCGGCGCTGGGCCGCAAAAAGCGTCTGGAGGCCGACATTTTCGCGGCCAACGCCGTGCGCGCCGCGCGCTTGGCGGGGGCCGTTCCCTGCGCCGCGATCGCGGGCCGCGAGGGCGGGCGGCTGGCGTTTTTGCTTTACGCCCAAAACGGCGCCGTGTCGCCTTTCGCGATGGATTGGCATTTGGAGCCCGACGAGCTGGTTGAGGAGGTCGCTCGGGGGCAAATCCGTCTTTGGCAAGACATCGGGGTCGAGCGCATCCGCGTTTTGTCTCGCCCTCTGTTCTCTTCCGAGTTGCCCCCCGCGTGGGGAAAGATCGAAAATCTGAACGGCCTCGACGTTCCGGTCTCGGGGCCCGCCGATCGGGCCCAAACGGCCGGAGCCGAGGCGCCCTAGAGCGGCGATGCGAGAGGATTTGACCCCCGTTTCGCCCCCAAAAGCCGAACAGCCGAAGCGCGGGGGGCGCGAGGCGGGCGCGGGCTTGGGCGGCGCCGAATCGAGCGCCCCCTTGCCTTTGTGGCCGCGCGGCCCCGTCGTGGCGTTGGCGCCGATGGCGGGCGTCACCGACAAACCCTTCCGGATTCTGTGCCTGTCTTTCGGCGCCGACTGGGCGGTCGGGGAGATGCTGTCCGACAACCCGGAGCTGGCGCGCGCCCGCAAAACCTCGGATCGCGCCGATCGCCTCGGCGAGCCCGGGACGATCGTGACGCAGATCGCGGGGGCCGACCCCAAAACCATGGGCGAGGCGGCCCGGCGTTACGCCGCCGAAGGCTCCGCCGTGATCGACGTCAACATGGGCTGCCCCGCGAAAAAGGTCGCGAGGGCCAACGCGGGCAGCGCCTTGATGGGCGACGAGGATTTGGCCGCCCGCATCATGGAGGCGGTCGCCGAAGGCGCCCGGCGCGAGGGCGCGGTCGCGACGTTGAAAACCCGGCTCGGCGTCTCGGCCGATCGGCCCAACGCTTTGGCCATCGCGCGCCGGGCGCTCGACGCGGGCTTCGCGGGCTTGGCCGTGCATGCGCGTTACAAAGACCAGCTGTTCGCCGGCGTTCCCGATTTCGATTCCGTCGCCCGGCTGAGGGCCGCTTTGGGCGATGATCTTCCTTTGCTGGCCAACGGCGACGTCCGCAGCCCGGAGCAGGCGGCGCGGGTTTTGGCTTCGACGGGGGCCCGGGGGGTCATGGTTGGGC
>CAJPTP010000152.1 GCA_905373555.1 uncultured Francisella sp.
CGGATTGAGGGCAATGCGGCGCGGTTGTTCAGATTTTCCGGGCGAAAGGCGGCGCAAAAAGGCGCGCATAACTTCGCAAGCCGAAGCGGCCGTTGGGTGCGCGCCGCATCGCCCATATTTTGCCCAAGCTTCGCTTGGGGCCCGGGGTGTTGGCTTGAAGTTTCATTCGGCAAGCCCGCGGCGAAACGCCGCGCAAGGCGGCCCCATCCAAGCGCCGCCCAGCAAACCTGCGGCGGCGGACTTGAAAAGGAAGACTCCCATGACGAACGTTGACCATGCAAAACGCCCCGGCGGCGCCTTGCGAGTCGTCTGCCTTGCCTGCGCATCGGCGGCGCTGGCTTGGCCTTGGCTCGCCCGGGCCGACGAGCCGCCGCAAAGCGGCCGCGCGCCGAGCGCCCAAGCGGCCGCCCCGAACAAGGCGCGCGAACCGTATCTGGAAGCGGAGCCCTTGCGCGAGGCGCTGGCCGCGGAATTCAGGAAGGTGGACAATTTGGCCGCCGATTTGGCCAAGGCGAGCGCGCAGCTGGAAGGCTTGGCCAAATCCGACGCCGTGAGCGTCACCGGGCGCAACGAGGTGAACAAGGCATTGAAATCCGTCCAAAGCGCCTTGATCAGTTACAAAACCACTGTAAGCAGCCAATCCGTCCAAGAAATCTTGGATCCCTTTTCCAAGGAAGAGCGCGCCGATGCGCTGAATTTTTTCAAAAAAGCAAAGGGCGAAAAGGACGTCGATGAATGGTTGGATTCCGAAGCGGTGTTTGACGATGATTTCCCTGACGTCAACAGAAAAGACGCCGGTTTGGCCATGGCGATCGACGCCTGCCGCCGCTTCAACTTGAACGGGCGCGGCTTGGATTTGGCCGACCGCTTCGTCAAGCTCTACCCGGAATCCCCGCGCATGCCGATGGTCAGAACGCGCCGGGCGTTTTTCTTGGCGCGGCTGAACCAACCCGAAGCCGCCAAGCGGGAGGCGCAGCGCGTGATCGACGCCTGGCCGCTTGAACTGGAAAGCGCCGACGCCCTGCGGCTGCTTCAGGACCTCAAGGCATCCAAAAAACGCCGCTGAAGCGCGGGCCTTGCGGGCGCATGCCGGGCTTGAAAAAAAGACCGAAAAGCGGCGGCTTTTCGGTCTTTTTTTGTTTGGGAAAGTCTGCGCAAAGCGCCGCCGCCGACGCCATCCGGCGCCGCCTTCAATAAGATGGCGAAAAATCCAACGAAAGTCGCCCAAGTTTTGAGCCGCCAAAAATGGGGGAGGGGCAAGATGGGGCTGAAGCGTTCTGTTCCGCCTTTTGACCCGGCTTGATGGGCTTTTGGAGATCTCTTTGAGCCGGGCAAGATTGAAAAGATTGTCCCGCGCGCATCAATCCGCTTGCAGGCGAAAAAAGCGCGACTCGGCGCATCGGGCGCGATTGCGGCCAAGCCCCGATGAAGGAAGAGGGCCGGCCGGCCACCCCGGGGGCTTTCGGCTCTTTGCGCCGGGTCATTCAGGGGCGTCGCGCGGGGCAGGCGCCTTCGGCATGCGTTTTGGAAACGCCGGGCGCGCCCGAGTTGTTTTTGGCTGCGGGCGCGGGCGGTGGTTGGCTTTGACGAAGGAAAACGATCTTTCGCCGCGCCCGACGAACGCGGGCAACGCCTTTGTTTCGCCGCCGGTTGAGACGGCGGCGTCATTGGATGATTTCATTGAAATAGGCGGGCAAGGCCCAACGTTGGCATTGTCCGACGGTTCAATGGGCAGGTGGGCCTGACGCGTTTTTTTTTTGTTTTTTCTGAATGAGGGGGTAGACGATGGCGAGCGAAGGGAAGGGATTCAACGCCGTGTATTGCGGCTTGTGCGACGGGTATCCGATGCTGTTTGATTCGGATGCGCCGTTCTTGTTCAGAGTTGTGGATGAGGATCAAAGCGGCGTTTGGGGCCAAAGGGCGGTGGGAAAGACTTATTGGGTCGACGGCTACGCTGAGTTTAAAGCGATTGAGGACGTCAACAGCATGTTCGCTTTGTGACTTTGTCCGCGAGCGTCATGCTTTCAGGGAGAGGCGGTTGGCCATGGGATCCGAATATTTGCTTTGTCACTTTGTTGACGATTTGCAAGACAAAGACGGGAATGTCCATCTTTTGGGAATTGCGCTGTTTGACGCAACCGAACCCAAGGGCTTGAGGGTGATCTTTGAATCCGAGGGCTTGAATGCCGCGATGAAGGCGGGAAACCGTTACCGTCTGCCCGACGGCGTTGACCCAAACGGCCTTGAGACGTTTGAAAGGTATTATTTGCGCAGTCGGGCGTATTGGGCGGATGGATACCTTGATGATTTGGGCGATTGATTTTTCGGAAGCGGAATTTGACAAAGGCGATGGCGGGGCCATCGCCTTTTTTGTTGGGGCAGTCTGCGGGCAGCGTTGACGTCGGCTTTCCCTTTTCTTTCGCATCCCGGCCTTGGGTTGGCCCGGCGGCAAAGAGCCGGGGCGGGCTTCAGCGCGCCTCGCCGTAGCTCGATGAGTCGGCGTAGTTGAGAAAGCGCGAGTACTGCCCTTGGAAGATCAGGTTGACCTCGCCCGTGGCGCCGTTGCGGTGCTTGGCGATGATGGCCTGCGCGGCGGAAGAAGCCGCCTGATCGGAGCCTTCCTTGGCGTAATAGGACTCGCGGTACATGAAGACGATCAAATCCGCGTCCTGCTCGATGGCGCCCGAATCGCGCAGATCCGACAGGATGGGCCGCTTGTCCTCGCGCGACTCGGCCTTGCGCGACAGCTGCGAAAGCACAATGATGGGGATGTCCAGCTCTTTGGCCAATTGCTTGAGCGAGCGCGAGATCTCGCCGATCTCGGCCACGCGGTTGTCGGTGCGGATCGACCCCTTCATCAGCTGCATGTAGTCGATCACCAGCAGCGAGAGCTTTCCGCCCTCTTTGGCCACCTGGCTCGCGAGCCGTCGGGCGCGGGCGCGCACCTCCAAGGGGGTGAGCAGGGCGGAGTCGTCGATGTACAGCCTCGCCTCGCACAGCTTGCCCATCTGCACCGTGAGCTCGCTCCACTTTTCGGCGGAATCCAAGGCGCCTTTGCGGATCTTGTCCATCTCGATCTCGGACATGGCGCTGAGCATCCTGTACACCAGCTGCTCTTTGGACATCTCCATCGAAAACACGCCCACGGCCTCGCCTTGCAGCCGCAGGGCGACGTTTTGGGCGATGTTCATGGCGAACGTCGTTTTGCCCATGCCGGGGCGGCCCGCGATCACGATCAAATCCGACTTCTGCAGCCCCGAGGTGCGGCGGTCCAAGTCGACATAGCCCGTGGACAGCCCGTTGATCTGCCCCTCCGCGTTGCCGTATTGGTTCGCGTCGACCATTTGCGAGAGCGAATCCCAAAAGCCCATGATGATGTCGTCGACGCGCTTGAAGCCCTCGGTGTTGACCCTGCGGCTTTGGGCGATTTGGAAGATGCGGTCCTCCGCGTAATCGAGGATCTCCTTCGCATCCCGGCCTTGGGGGTTGTAGGCGGCGCGCATGATCTCGTTGGCCGCCTCGATGAGCCGGCGCACCAGAGACTTCTCGATCACCAGCTGCGCGTAGCGCTCGATGTTGGCGGCCGAGGGGGTGTCTTGCAGGATCTTGAGCAGATACTCGCGCCCGCCCGCGTCGTTCAGCGCCCCCGCGCTGTCCAAATCATCGCCCACGGTCACGGTGTCCATGGGGCTGCCCTTTTGCGCCAAGCGGCGGATGGAATCGAAAATCAGCCGATGCTCCAGCCGGTAAAAATCGTCGGGCTCGATCGCGGGCAGAAGGGAAATGGCGGAGTTGTCCAGCAGCAGCCCGCCCAGCACGGCCTGCTCGGCTTCGTAAGAGTTGGGCGGGACATTGCGCGTCTCGGCGTCGGCGGCGGCCGCCGCGACGCCCGCTCCCGCGGGATAGATGTTGTCAGCCATGTTGAAGCCCAATCGCAAAACGCGCCGCGCCGGGCGCGGGCAAGGACGGGGCCCCGGACAAAATCGGGATCCCGGGGGATGAAAAAGGGGAAGAAAGAGAA
>CAJPTP010000153.1 GCA_905373555.1 uncultured Francisella sp.
GCCCGGCCCTTTGCGCGCCGGGCGCCCTTTTGCTCCGCGCCGCCGATCAATTTTCCGAGTTGTCTTCCGGGCGTTCGATCTCGGCGCCGCGTCAATCGATCTCAACGCCGCGTCAATCCGTTTGCCCGAGTTGCCTAAGGCATGCCAACAGCCGCTGCGCGATCGCTTTTTGGGCGGCCAGGCTTGGCAGCCGAATCCGGACGGTTTCCAATCGGTTTTGCGAGATGCGCGGCGACGATGAGTTTGAGGCGCGCTCTAGGATTTGCTCTTGCGCTCTTCGGGCCCTTAAGGCGAACAAAAGGTACAGCCCGTCGGCGACGCCGGGTTGGGGATGAATGACCAAAAACGCCTTGGATGCGCATCCATCCAAGCGCAGCATGAACGGCTTGAGCGAGCTCACGCCCTCCAACAGCAAATCGCCCGCTTGGGCCCGGGCGGCGGATTGGGTCTCGGCCCAACGAACGCGCCTGGCGCAATCGTCGATGAAAAAACTGCGGCCGTTGGCGTCCGTTTGTTGGAAAAACGGCGTTCCCAGCGGATCCTCGGCGCCCCCTCGGGGCGTATTGCCCATGCAGATGCTCGCGGCGCTCGCCAATGAAACGAGCCGGAATCTCTCGGCGTCCGCGCCCGGGATGGCGCGCGCGCCCGAGGTGAAGGCGTCCAAGGCATCCTCGAACGCCGCGCGCCGCTTTCGCGCGCCGCGCCGCGCCTCAAGCCCGGCTTCGGGCGGCTCGCTTGGCTCCGGCTTCGCTTCAAGCTCGAGCCGCGGCCCGATTTCCGAGCCCTCGCGCTCGCCCTCGCCCGGGCTTGGGCTTGTGGGCCAAGTCTTCGCCGCGAACGCCGCGATTTCCCGGTCGCCCAAGGGGCGCCGGTAAAGCTCGATGCGCCGCTCCAAATCCAAAGCCGCGCGCTCGATTTTGGAGTCGAAGGCTTGTTCCAGAAGCCTTTGGGTTCGTTCCGCCCAAGACGGCTCCGGCCCCACGCCGCCCGCGCCCCAAGACAAGAGCAATGCCTCGGCGGCGTCGGCGGGCCGCAAGACGCGCGCCTCTTCGTAAGCGTCGCCGATCGATTCGGCCAGCCGCTCGGCCAAGGCGCCCGGGTTGGGCCCGCGGCGATTCGCCCGCTCGGCGCTTGAGGCGTCTTGAGCCCAACGCCGAAACAGGGTTTCGCACTCCTCTTTCCTTTGCGCCGAAGTCCGGGCGTCGTTGGCGACGATTTCCGGCGCCGCGCCCGCCTCGAACAGCGGGCGCATCGCCTTTCGCCCGGGGATCGGCTCGAACAGTTTGTCTTTCAAGCCGTCCGGAAACATCCGCCAAAGACCGCAGCGGTCGATCGCCCACATCGGCGCCCCGCCCAGGCAATGGGCCAAAAGGCTTTCGGCGGATTGCTCGGGCTTGATCGACTCGGGGTCGCGGAAATAAAGGCGCAAATCCAAATCGCCTTCGCGCGCGCTGATCAGCTCGCCCCAAGTCACGACGCGGCAAAAGCCCTCGATGCGCTGCGCTTTGCGGTAGGCGCGGGCGATGGCGAAAACGTCTCGCGCGGCCAAGGCGGGCCTTTTGCCGTCGGTCTGTCCAAGCTTCGCGGCGTCGATCATGACCACGCCCCCGCGCCGGTCGGCGGCGTCGGGGTCGAGGATCAGCAGGCACAAGGCGTCGTCGCGCCCCTCGACGAGTTTGTCGGGCAAGGCGACGACGCCCGCGACGATCTTTTCCTCCAAAACCCGCCGGCGCAACAGCGCCTCCTGCTTGTTCGAGCGCGACAGGCAAGCCATCGGCAGCGCCAAGACGGCGGCGCCGCCCTTTTTCAGGGATTCGGCGGCCAGCATGACCCAAGCCCACTCGGGGCGCTGTTGCGGCAGCGCGGCCCAAGCGGCGAACAGCCCCGATCGGGCGCCCTGCGCATCGGCTTGGGGCGGCGCGACGGCGCCTTGCGGCAAGAAACAAAACACGCGGTCGAATCGCTCGATCCGGCCTCGCTGCGCCCAAGGCCCGGCTTGGGCGTTCGAGCCGCGGATTTCCGCGGTGCCGCGGCCCCGCAGGCTAAGGTTCATCCATGCCCAAGCGGCCCGCCTGCGATTGTCGGTTCGCCCGTAGATGGGAATGTCGAGGGAGTCGAACTTGGCGCCGGATCCCGGCAAAGCCGCGGCGACGTCGGCCGCGAACGAGCCGTCGCGGCAAAACGGGTCATGCAGGCTGGGGGCGCCGCGCGCCTCGCTGTTGGCCAACGCCGCCATCAGTTTGGCCAAGTTTTCCGGGGCGCTGAGGCTGTCCCAAGCCCACCGGCCGCTTTCTTCCGAGCCGTCGCCGCCCTCCTCGCCGCCCGCTTCTTTTTTCTCTTCTTGCGTCTCTTCCCGGCCTTCTTCACCGCCCGCGCTTGTTGCGTGGGCGCCGCTTGCGCCGCTTGGCTCGCTTGATTCGCTTGATTCGCTTGGTTCGCTTGCGTTGCGCGTCGCGGCTTGGCCGTCGCGCGCCGCACCGCGAGGCCGCGTCGCGCGGGCGTCGAGGATGCGCCGGGCGAAGATCGCCGCCAACGCCTCGAAGGCTTGGGCGAAGGGGTTGATGGGCTCGGCTTCGGAGTCGGAGTCTGAGTTGGGGCCGGGCTCGGCGGGCCGGGGCAGGGAGAAGAAGGGGTCTTTGAGGCATCCGATCAAAGCCGCGACGTTTTGCACCCGCGCCCCGCCCGGGCCCCAAAGCGCCTCGTCCTCAAAAGAGACGCGCGGCAGGTGCGCCAGCAGCTGCGCCTGGTCGTCGTTGTTCTCGCGAAAACCGCGCAACGCCCGGTCCGCGACCGTGCCGATCTTGGGGTCGCAGGGCGCCGCCGCGACGTCGTCGAACGAGCCGCCCGGGGCGATCTCGATGTCGGGGTAACTCCGGCCTTTGCACAGCTCCGTGGCGCCTTTGAAGAAAATCAAAGTCAAAACCGCATCGGCGTAAAGCTCGGGATCCAAGCCCTCGCCGACGTCGAGGATGGCGCGCAAGATTTTGTCGAGGCGGTTGCGTTCTTCGTCGGGCATATGGGGGCTTTTCCAAGCAAAGCGCGGCGGCGGCGCCGGCGGGCCGGGCGGAGGTCTCAAGGGCTGCGGAAGCGAAAAAGGCGCTCGGGCCGCAAGCGAGGCGCGGCGCCCGATTTCAAGCGGATTCGGCCTTTCCGGGCCGTTCTCTCAATGATAGCGCGGGCTTCGCGCGCCGCGCCCGGCGCGAGCCCCGCGCTTTCCGGCGGGCCTGCGGCCGGGCGCTATAATCGCCGGTTTAGAGTGGGCATGCCAAGTCGGCTTGGCTTGCCTTGCCGGCGCCCGGCCCGCGCGATGCGCCGGGGCCTCGCCGCCGGCCAAGCGAGGAGGCGGCGGTGTCGTCGAATGCGAGCGAGGGGCGCGAGCCCAAGCGGCCCCATGGCGAGAAGGCGGAAGAGCGCGGCCCCATCTGGGTGATCAAGGTGGGCTCGTCTTTGGTCACGGCGGGCGGCTGCGGGGTGGATCGGGAGCGCCTGGCCGAGTGGGGCCGGCAGCTGCGGGTCTTGATCGATGCGGGCGTGCGCTGCGTGTGGGTCACCAGCGGCTCGATCGCCGAGGGGATGCGCCGGCTGGGCTGGGCGGCCAAGCCCAAGCGCATCGATTTGCTGCAAGCCGCCGCGGCCGTGGGGCAGATGGGGCTGATGCAAGCCTACGGCGAGGAGTTCATGAAGGCGGGGGTGCGCGCGGCGCAGCTGCTTTTAACCCACGAGGACGTGAGCCACCGCCGACGCTACCTCAACGCCCAAGCGACGATCAAAGCCTTGCTGGATTTGGGCGTCGTGCCCGTGGTCAACGAAAACGACACCATCGCCACCGCCGAGATCAAGCTCGGCGACAACGACACCTTGGGGGCGCTGATCGCCAACTTGGTCGGCGCCGAGCGGCTGATCATCATGACCGACCAAGTCGGGCTGTACGACAAAGACCCGCGCGCACCTTGGTGAGCATCCCGCCCGTGCCGATG
>CAJPTP010000154.1 GCA_905373555.1 uncultured Francisella sp.
GGCCCGAAAAGGCCCAAGCCGGCTTCGGCGGGCTCGGGCGCGGGCGCGGGGAAACCGAAAACCGGCCAAGCCGGCGACGGACCCAGCCGACGACGAATATGAACATCCTGCCGCGCGGGCAAAGCCCGATGAAAGAGCATGGGATTGAGCGGAGCGGATGTTTGCGAGGAAAAGCAGTCAACCGGCGGCGCAAGGCGACGTTGCGCCGCGCCGGGCCAAAACCCCAAGCCAGGCCAGCCTCCCGGGGGAAGAAGGCCGATCCGCCGAGGGGCCATGCCCAAGGCGGCGCGCTTCGCGCGGCAAGGCCAAACGGCATCGAGTTTCCCGACCCGGACCGGCTGCGGCGGCGCCCCTTGCGGCAACGGGGCGGATCATACCCCGCCAATGTTAAAAACAAATGAAACAACTTTGAATAAATGTTAAATTTTCATTAAAAACAGCCGGACATCCCGAATCGGCCATACAAATTTCACATACGCTCTCAAATTACGCCGTCTACGCGGCGCTTTGCGCCTTTACCCTCGCCTTTGCTCTTTCTTCGCGCCAAGCGTCTTGCGCCCATGCTTCGGGGAAAACGGCGTCTCGCCCCAAAACGGCGACTCTTGCGCCCGGACATTCCAAGCCGCCGCCCGCCGCCCATTCGGAGCCGCTTTGAAGCTTGACGGAATGGGAATGGGGCGCCAATATTCGCCGAATCCCGCAAGAGCGGTTACCAAGGCCTTCCCATGACTTCTCGACACGACATGCCCAGCGCTTGCCCTCGCCACCGGGTTTGCGGCCGGCGCGGATCTTTTTTTTCTTTTTTCCCCGATTTTTTTGCTTTTGCTTTTGAGGCGGGCGAAATCCGGCGGCAAGCGGCGAAGCTTTCGGGCGCAGGGGCGCTCGCGGCCGCAGGGCTCGTTGCTTTTGCGCTCGCTCTGTTCCCCGCCGCTGCGGGCGCTGCCCCCTCAGCCGGCTCCGGCTCGGGCTCGGCGGGCGCGACGCCGCCCGGGCTGAACGGCCGGCGGGCCGACGGGGCCTCGGATGACGCCGAGGCGCCCGCCTTGAAACTGAGCCCGGCTTTGCGGGCGGACATGATCGAGCAGCAGGCGGCGTGCATGTCGCGGGCCAAAGGCTTGGCCAAGGGCGGGGACAAAATCGCCCGCGACGCCCGATCGCACTGCCGATGCCTTGCGGAGCAAAAGCTGACTCTCTTGGCGCAGCGGCCTCAAGACGCGGAGCTGTTCGAGGCCCAAGCTTCGGGGAAGACTCTCGGGGCCGACCAAAAATCGCGCCTCAAGGAGGCCCGAAACAGCCTGTCGATGACCGCGGCTTCGACGTGCCTGGACCGCAACCCGGGCTACCGGGCCACCTTGGTCGCCAAGCTGTCGAAATCTTTCGCCGAAAAAGCCAACGCCGAGTGCCCCGACTACGCCCGCCAGCGTCTGCCCAATCTCAAAGACGAGCAATACGGGCGCATCTGTTCTTGCTACGTCGCGGGCTATAGCGCGCGCTTGGCCAGGCAAAGCGACGAATTCATCGTCGTCTCCACCATGCTCGACGGGCGCAAAGACGACTCCGTTTTGAGTCTGGCGTCGACGAAGGAAGCCGCGGCGCGCCGCGACAAGGCGGCCACCGAAGCGGCGAGCGAGGCGTTCGACCAATGCGCCCGTCTGCGCGGCGCCAAACGATGAGGCGCGGCGCGAAACGCCCGGGGGCGCATGACAACGATCCCGCGACGCTTGGGCCCGCCGCGCCCCGCTTTGAGCCCGGAACGCCCGGGGCCGGGGTTTTCGCCGTTTTGTCTTGATTTGGAGCAAAGGACCGACGCGCGCCGGCCTTTTTGCCGAAAGCTTGTCTATGCCGATCATCACCGCCAAGAACCTGCGTTTCGCTTTGGGCGCCAAACCTTTGCTCGACGGGGTCGATTTTTCGCTCGAGGAAAAAGAGAAAGCCGGATTGATCGGCCGCAACGGCGCGGGCAAAAGCAGTCTGCTCAAGATTTTGGCGGGTTTGTCCGATCCCGACGACGGCTCGGTCGATCCCTCCCGATCGGCCGTGATCGCCTATTTGCCCCAAGAAAGCGCATTCGAGCCGAATTTGAGCGCCGCCCGGGCGGCCTTGGCGGGCCCCCTGGGGGCGCCGAAAACGAAATCCGGCGCGGCCGCCCAAGCGGCGTCTTGGGCGACGGGGGCGGTCGAGCGCCAACTGCGCGAGGCGGGAATCGACCCATCCGCGAGCGTGGGGGGAATGTCGGGCGGACAGCTGAAGAAAGTCGCCTTGGCTTGGGCCTTCGCCCAAGAGCCCAATTTGCTCATGCTCGACGAGCCGACCAACCATCTGGACTTGGGCGCGATCGAATGGCTTGAGGCCAAGCTCAAGCAATATCCCGGGGCCGTGGTCGTCATTTCCCACGACAGGCGTTTTTTGAACGAGGTGTGCGACCGCATCGACGAGCTCGACCGCGGCCGCCTTTTTTCCTACCCGGGCAATTTCGAGCGCTACAAAGAGCTCAAGGCCCAACGCGACAACGCGGAGGATTTGGCGAACCGCCGCTTCGACAAACTCCATGCCCAAGAGGAGGCGTGGATTCGCAAAGGGGTGGAGGCGCGCCGCACCCGCGACGAAGGCCGCGTGAAGCGTTTGGAGGCCATGCGCGAAGAGGCCCAAGCCCGCCGCGAGCGGGTGGGGTCGGTGGAAATGAGCGCCCGCGAGGCGGGCAAAAGCTCGCGCGAGGTCGCGAAGCTGAAAGGCGCGAGCCTGACGCTCGGCGGCAAAACCATTTGCCTCGACTTCGACTTCACCGTCCTGCGCGGCTCCAAAATCGCCCTGATCGGCCCCAACGGGGCGGGCAAGACGTCGCTGATCAAGCTGATTTTGGGCCTCATCGAGCCCGACTCGGGAACGGCCGAGCGGGCCGAAAACATCCAGGCGGCCTATTTCGACCAGATGCGCGAGCAGCTGAACGAAAACGCCACGGTTTTCGACTCCATCGCCGACGGCAACAACTACATCGAGATCAACGGCAAGCGCCGGCACGTCGCGGGCTATCTGTCGGGCTTCTTGTTCGAGCCCAACCGCCTCAACAGCCCGGTCTCGTCGCTCTCGGGCGGGGAGCGCAACCGGCTGCTGCTGGCGCGGCTGTTTTGCCGCGAATCCAACGTCTTGGCCTTGGATGAGCCCACCAACGATTTGGACATCGACACCCAAGAGGTTTTGGAGCGCATGCTGTTGGACTACGGCGGCACGATTTTGCTGGTCAGCCACGACCGCTATTTTCTGGATGCGGTCGCAACCGATTCGCTCCTGTTCGAGGGCGACGGCCGGATTCGCCATTACCCGGGCGGCTACAGCGACGTCGCGGCCGCGCGCAAACGCGAAGCCGAGCTGGCCGCCTCGCGCCTTGGGCAAACCCAAGCCAAGGCGGCGGGGGGCAAAGCGGGGGCCAAGACCGACGGCAAGACCGGGAACAAGACGGGCGCGAGCCCGGGCAAGGGGAAGGCCGCGCGGCCGACTCGCGCCAACCGACCCAAGCGGCTTAGCCGCCGCGACGAGGAGCTGCTGGAAAGCCTGCCATCCGAGATCGAAAAACTGGAAGCCGAAATCGCCGACATCACCCTCAAACTGTCCAACGGGGAGATCCCGGCGGGCGTGAACGAGCAATCCCAAGCCGCGTATGAGCGCATCGAGCGCGCCCATGCGCAGATTGACGAAAAAATGCGCCAATGGGAAGAGCTGGAGGAAAAAAAGAGTCTCATCGAGGAGCAAAACAAAGCCGGTTGACCAAAGCCGGTTGACGCTCGGCGCGTCGCCCCATCAAAAAAACAAAAAAAGCCGGCTTTCCGCCGGCTTTTTCCATTCC
>CAJPTP010000155.1 GCA_905373555.1 uncultured Francisella sp.
GAAAGAAAAGCGCGAGGCGAAAAAACGCGCCTGGGAGCAAAGGAGACCCAGGCGCCGATCCGCATTTTTCCGCGGCCGCCCCGAAACCCCGGCGCTCGCCTTCGCGTCCGGCGCCGGATCCAAGCGCCCCGAAGCCCGGCGGCGGCCAAGCGCCCATCGCATCGGCCAAGGACAGACCATGAACGCCACCGAACCGTCTTGCCGCCGCCCTTTTTGCAGGGGCGGCGAGCCATCGAATCGAGCCATGAGCCCGGGCGGCCCCGAATGGGGCCGCGGGGCGCGGCGCATCCTGCCCGCCTTGTTGGCCGGGGCGCTCGCCGCCGCGGCGTGGTGGCTCGCGGCGCGCGCCTTGGGCTCCGCGTTTTTCCTGGCCAAATCGCGCCTGCCTTGGTCGGCTTTCGAGTTGGGCCTGCTTGAACGATACGACGCGATTTGGGGCGCGGCGAACCCGCGGCTGCGCCAAACCGCGCAGCTGTGCAAAACGGCGGGGCGCATCGTCGCCTGCGCCCCGTTTGCGCTGTTCGCGCTGTTTTGCCTTCGGGCGCGCGACGGCGGCCCCCTGCCATTGACCGCCCCGCGTTCGCTTTTTGGCGAACGGCGCCTGGCCACGCCCGGGCAGCTGGCGAGCCTGGGCTTTTTGGGCCCCATGCCCAAGCCCGGGGCGCCTCTTCCCGGCGCCGCCGCCGAAGCGACGGATCGGGACCAAACCGCGCGCCCGGACTTGGGGCGCCGGGGCGCGGCGCCCGAACACCCCGGCTTCGAGAGCGAAGGCGCCGACGCCAACGGGCCCGCCGAAACGGGCGCGGCAAGCGAAACAATCCGCCCCGGCGCAACGGAGGCGTCGAGCCCAAGAAACGGCAACCACGCCGCCGCGATCGCGGCGGACGGCTTCGCCGCGGCTCGATCCGCGGCGCCGGACGGCGATCTTGCCGACGCGCCCTTTCCCATCCAAGGGGCCTTCGCGCGCATCGAGCGGCCCCGGCCCCGGCCCAACCAAGCGGGCGGCCGCGACGTGCTGCTCGGCCGCGTGGGGTCGCGCTGCGCCCGTTTGCCGCAAGACGAGTTCGTCTACTTCGCCGCCCCCACGCGCAGCGGCAAGGGCGTGTCGTTCGTCGTGCCCAATTGCCTCAACTACGGCGAATCGATGGTCGTGTTCGACCCCAAATCGGAAATCATGGCCTTGACGGCGGGATTCCGGGCGGCCATGGGCCAAGAGATCTATTGCTTCAACCCCTGCGGCTTGGGCGGCCCGCCCGGGTTCGCCCAAACGCATCGCTACAACCCCTTCGGCTACGTCAGCCCCGACCCGTCGCGCGCCCCATCCGACATCCGGGCCATCGCGGCGGTTTTGTACCCGTTGCGGCAAAGCGGCGCGGATGGGGCGTCGTTTTTCCAAGAATCCGCGATGCGGCTGTTTTGCGCCTTGGCGCAATACGCCTGGGAGACCCGATTCGAGCGCGAGGAGCCCGTGACCTTGGCGCTCATCTTGGCGATGTCCTCCCCGCAAGGCCAAGACCTGCAAGACTGGATCGGCGCGGAGCTGGGCCGCCGGGCCGAAAGCGGGGCCGCTTTGAGCCAAAGCTGCGCCCAAAGCCTCGCGGCGTTCGCGCAGGCCAACAAGCGCACGGCGTCCGACGTCGTGGCGACGCTGCAGGCGCCTTTGGGGATTTTCGCCGACCCCGCGATCGCGGCGGCGACCGCGGCCAACGACTTTTCCTTTTTGGATCTGCGGCGCAAGAAAATGACCGTCTACGTCAACTTGCGGCCCAACGAAATCAAAAGCTGCAGCCTTCTGGTCAATCTCTTTTTCTCGCAGCTGATCGACCAATGCGTCGCCCAAGGCTTGCCCGAGGCCGATCCGCGGCTGAAGGGCCAAACTTTGCTGCTGATCGACGAATTCGCCGCCTTGGGCCGGGTCGAGGCGCTGGAGCGCTCGGTGTCGTTCATGGCGGGCTACGGGCTGCGCCTTGCGCTGATTTTCCAAAGCCGGGCTCAGCTGGCGGCGCTGTACGGCAAAGAGGGGGCGCAGACCTTTTTCAGCAACTTCTCGGCGCAGATCATCTGCGCCCCCAACGACGACGCGGACGCCGAAGCCTTCAGCGCCGCCTTGGGCTACTACTCGCACAAACCCCAACGCGACCGCGACGCCAAAGGCAGGCCGATGGCCGCCAAGGAGCAAAAGCGGGCCTACTTTTGGCCGCACGAGCTCAAGCAATTGCCCAAAAACGTCTACGCGCTGCGGCTCAAAGGCTTGCCGCCCGCGTTGTGCAAAGCGCTGTCCTACCACGCCGACAAGGCATTCGCGGGCAAGGTCGGGTGGCCGGCCCCGCCGATCCCGCTGTGGCCCGCCCGGCCGCCGATGGCCGACCCCGAGCGGCTGGGCGCCATGTCGCGGGCCTTGGGCGCGAAGGCAAAAGAGGGCGCCCGGCAACCGGCCCAAGCCATCCCGGGCAAGCCGGCAAGCGGCCCGCGATCGAAAGGGGGCGCCGAGGCGGACGTGGGCTTCGACAAACAACAAGCGCTCGACGCCCAACGCCGAGCCGACCAAGTCTTCAAGCTGCTCGAAAAGCGGCAAGCCGACAAACAACGATCAGGCGGGCGATCCGACGGCGCCGGGTTCAAGCTTGGGGGAAATCTTTCCAAGGCGGGCGAAACCCTGAACGCGGGAGAGCTTCACTCCGCCCCAACCGAAGCGCCGAAAGACGCCGTCGGCTCCCGCGAAACGGGAGAAACGGGCGAATTGGGCGAATTGGGCTTGACGGCTTTGGCGGCCATGACCGACGAGCGGATTTTGACCCAAGAGCATCGGCTGCAAAACGGCCGGGGGGCGAACCCCCGCCCCACCGCCGAGCAGCGGCGCCAAAAAATGCACCCCAAAGCCGGCCTCACGGCGGCCCAATCGGCCATCGTCGCGCAGGGCGCAACGCGAACCTTGGGATCCGTCGACGTTCAAACGGCTTGGGGATCGCCGATCGACGCCCCCGCAAGCGCGCTCCGGCCCCGGGCGGCCGCAACGGCGCGAAAAACGCGGCCTCGCCCAAGCCAAGGGCAAACAGGGGCCCTCGCGCAAGGCTCGGGCCCGGCCGCGGCGTTCGAGCCTTGCGCACCGACCCATCGCCCCGACGGCGCCTCGAACGGAAGAACGCCTCATCCCTTGGAGGAGTTTTTGGGATGCGGCGCGACGACCCCAACCGCGCCGCGGGAAGCGAACAACGCGGGCGGCCCGGCGGGCGCCGGCATGGGCGCCGAACGCAAGCCCCGGCGCGGCGCCGCGCTCGAAGAGATCGAGGAGCAAGACAAAAGGCTGCTTGCGGCGGCGCGCCAAGCCGCTTGGAAAGCCAAACAAAAGCGCGTGTCCGACAATCCGCCGAGCGGCCCCAAGCCCAATCAAGACGCGGGCGCGAACGGCGCCGAACGCGCCGAGGGAGAAAAGGGCAAGAGCCCATCCTTCAAAGACGACGAAAGACCGAAGCCAAACAAAGGCAAAGGAACGCGCTCAAACAAGGGCAACAACAGGGGCAAGAAGAAAGCCCGGAGCCGCGCCGAAAACCCGGCCCAATCCGAGCCCCCAACCGAGATCCAAGCCGAGGGCCAAACCAAGGTTGAAACCGAAACCGAAGCGGATCCCGCTTTTCTGCCTGCGAATGCCCCGACCCGGCGAGGCCGAAGAAACATCGCGGCCAGAGAGAAAAAGGCCCGCAAAGCGGCCCGTCCGCCGACTCCCGCGCCCCCGGGCGCCGCTTCGGGCGACTCGCCGGCGCCCAACCGAGGCGTCGCGATCGGCGCCAAGACCGCCCGCCGACCGGCTTGGCCGACTCAAAGC
>CAJPTP010000156.1 GCA_905373555.1 uncultured Francisella sp.
CAATAAAACGCCCGGTCGAACCGCGCCCCATCGCCCTTCCCCGTCCATCGCCGCCGACAATCCGAAGGGCAATGGGGGAAGAGAATAAATGAAGAGGGATCGGAAAAGAACGGCAAGAAAGGAAAGCGGATAAGGAAAGCAAAGCGGAAGGCGAAAGGAAAAACGCAAGCCAAACCCCGGGCGCAAAACGCGACAAAACAAGCCCAAGTCGGCGCATTCCCCCCTAAAAACGCGGGGTTGGAAAGCGTTGGGCTCGGCCGGCGCAAGGGGCGCCGAGGGGTTGTTCAACAAAACGAGCGAAAAGAATTATAATGGCGCCTTTCTTTTGCGGCGGAGCGGCTCCCGCGCCGGGAGCGACGGAACGGTTGGGCCCGTCCCAACCGAGGTTTCGATTTCGCCGCGGCCGGTCGGCGCCCGCCCTTCGGACATTCGGACTGTTCCCCATGCTTTCACTTTATTCTTTGATTCCCGTCGCCCACGCGGCCGCTGAGCCGGCCGGCCAGCCCGGCGCTTTGGCGTCCATGATCCCGTTTCTGCTGATCTTGCTGTTTTTCTACCTGCTTTTCATCAGGCCCAACAGCAAGAAGCTCAAAGAGCACCAAAAGATGATCTCCGAGCTCAAGCGCGGAGACAAGGTCTACACGGACTCGGGCATCATCGGAAAGATCACCAAGGTCACCGACCACACCTTCTACATTGAAGTCGCCCCCAACACCGAGATCCAAGTGCTGCGCCACAAGGTCGAAAACCGCTACGACCCCGTGGCGATGGCCGATTATTACAAGAGAAGCTCCGCCGCGGGAGCCGGCCCGGCCAAAGACGACGGCAAGGGCGCCAAAGAGGCCAAAGGCGGCAAGGATTCCCAACAGGCCAAGGACGACAAGGGCGCCAAGGACGCCAAGGACGCCAAGGGCGGCGACGCGGGCGAATCCGACAAATAGGGCGGGCGCGGCTCGCCTCGATCAAATCGGGCCGCCAAGGCCATTTAGGGATTCCGGCCGGGCATGCGCCCAAAGCCGGATCCGCGACAACGCCGGCCGCGCCTTCGCGGCTTTTGATTTGATTGCGTTCGTCGCTCCCCCTCAACATTCAACAACCGGAAGTTTGCCAGCAACATGAACCGCTACCCCCTGTGGAAGTACGCGCTGATCGCGTTGTCGATTGTGCTTGCGCTGCTGTACGTCACGCCCAATTTCTACGGCGAGACGCCCGCGGTGCAGGTCTCGACCAACCGCCAGTCCATTTCCATCGACGGCAAAACGCAAAAGACCGTCGAAAACGCCCTCACAGCCGCCAAGATTCCTTTCAACGGCTCGTTTGTCGCAGACGGCTCGGTCAAAGTGCGCTTTGCGGATGAGGAAACGCAGATCAAGGCCAAAAACGTCATTGAGCAGACGATGGGCGACGGCTACATCGTGGCGCTGAACCTGATCGCCAACAGCCCCGACTGGATGGCCAAAATCGGCGCCAACCCCATGTTCCAAGGCTTGGATCTGCGCGGCGGCGTGCACTTTCTCATGCAAGTCGACATGGACGCGGCCATGCAAAAGAAGCTTGACGGCTACTCCGCCGACTCCCGAAGGGCCTTGCGCAAGGCAAAAATCCGCAACGGCGGCGTGAAGCGCATTGAAGGGGCCCACGCCCTGTCCATCGCGTTCAACGACGCCGAGGTCGCCAAGAGCGCAGAGAAAGTCTTGGCCAAAACCATTCCCGAGGCCAAGATCGAGGCCATGCCCGGCGATCCGAAGCTGCTGCGCGTCGCGGTCACGCCCGAAACCGAGATGCGCATCCGCCAAGACGCGATCAAGCAAAACATCAACACCCTGCACAACCGCGTCAACGCCATCGGCGTGGCCGAACCCATCATTCAGCAATCGGGCTCCGACCGCATCGTGGTTGAGCTGCCCGGCATCCAAGACACGGCCAAAGCCAAAGACATCATTGGCCGCACGGCGTCGCTCGAGCTGCACATGGTCGGCTCCGATTCGGCGCTGCAGGAGGCCTTGACGGGCGTCATCCCCGAGGGCTACGAGATTCTGTACGAGGCGGGCGAGCGCCAAGTTCCCGTTCTGATCAACAAAGAAGTCGAGCTCACGGGCGACGAGCTCAACAGCGCCCAGCCCGGGTTCGACCAAAACGGCGCCCCCGCCGTCAACTTGGAGCTGTCCAGCCGCGGCGCCGCGATCTTCGGCGACCTGACCAAGGAAAACGTCGGCAAGCGCATGGCCATGGTTCTGATCGACCAAGGCAAAAAGCAGGTCGTCACGGCCCCCGTGATTCGCACGGCGATCTTGGGCGGCCGGGTCGAGATTTCGGGCGCCATGTCGGTGGCCGAGGCCAACGACACCGCCCTGCTGCTGCGCTCGGGCGCCCTGGCCGCCCCCATGACGATCGTCGAGGAAAGAACCATCGGCCCCTCCGCCGGCAAAGACAACCTGCAAAAAGGCTTCGATTCGGTGGTCTGGGGCTTTATCGTGGTCATCTTGTTCATGGCGGTGTACTACGAGGTCTTCGGCGTCATCTCCGTTTTGTCGCTGTGCCTGAACTTGGTGTTCTTGATCGCGATCCTGTCGTTTTTGCAAGCCACGCTCACTCTGCCCGGCATCGCCGCGATCGCGCTGACGCTGGGCATGGCGATTGACTCGAACGTGCTGATCAACGAGCGCATCCGGGAGGAAATCCGCGACGGGCAGCCGCCGCAGACCGCCATCCACGCGGGCTATCAGCACGCATGGGACACCATTCTCGATTCCAACACCACGAGCTTCATCGCGGGCGCCGCGCTGCTGATCTTCGGATCCGGCCCGGTGCGCAGTTTCGCGATCGTGCATTGCTTGGGCATTCTGACCTCCGTGTACTCCTCGGTCGTTTGCTCGCGCGCCATGTCCAACCTTTGGTACGGCACGCGCAAGAGCCTCAAGAAGATCCACGTCGGCACGATCTACATTCACGAAAACCACGTCACGGCGTCGGGCCGCATCGTTTCGCCCGCGTCGGTCGCCGCCGAGATTCAAGCCAACGCCGCCGAGTCTTCGGCGCCAAGCGAGCCTTCGGACGGCGGCGCCGGCCAAGGATCCGAGAAACGGGCCGACGGCCGCAAAGGCAAAGCAAAAGGGAAAGACAAAAACAAAGGCTCCGACGGCAACGGCGGAATCCAACTTTGATTTCGCCGCAGGGCAAGGAAACAACGATCAATGGAACTGTTTAAGATCAATCACGACATCCCCTTCATGAGCTGGGGAAAGATCACGACGACGATCTCGCTCGTGACCTTCATTGTCGCCGTGTGCTCTTTGATCTACCAAGGCCTGAATCTGTCCGTCGAGTTCACGGGCGGCACCGTCATGGAGGTCAAATACGAGCAGCCCATCGAAGCGGCGGCGGCGCGCGAGGCGCTGAAAAACATCGAGGGCGGCCGCATTCAAGCTCAGGCTTTGAGCGCCAAGGAACTGCTGCTGCGCCTGCCCAACTCGGCCGAAACTGAGGCCAAGGCCAGCGCCAAGGAGCGCGACGAGGCGGCGGCGATGAAATCCAATCAAATCATGGCCGCGCTGCAGCAATCCCGGCCCGACGCGCAAATCAGCTCCGTGCACTTCATCGGCCCTCAGGTGGGCAAGGAGCTCCTGACCAACGGAGTTTTGGCCCTGAGCTTCGTGATTTTGGGCATGGTGCTGTATCTGTCGATGCGCTTCGAGTGGCGCTTCGCCGTGTCCGCCATCATCGCCAACATGCACGACGTCACCATCATTTTGGGATGCTTTTCGCTGTTTCAGTGGGAGTTCTCCCTCACGGTCTTGGCGGG
>CAJPTP010000157.1 GCA_905373555.1 uncultured Francisella sp.
GGGGGGTCACATCCAGCCCAAGGCGTGGGCGAGGGTGATGTAGACGGCCGCCGCGAAGATTGACAGAAAATTGGTTATCCCGATCACATTGGCCATGGCGATGTCGTCGCCGCCCATCGCCTTGACCATGACATACGAGGCCGTCGCCACGGGAGTCAGCCCCATGAGCAGCAAAACGCCGAACTCTTGGGCGGGCAGGGCGAAGGCCAAGCCCACGGCGCCCGCGACGACGGGGGAGGCGACAAGGCGCGCCTCGCTCGCGCGCATCGCGAAGCTGTGCGGCTGCAGCACGGTTTTGAGCTGAAAGCTCGCGCCGACGCAGATCAGCGAAATGGGCAAGGCGCACTGCGCGACCGAGAGGCCGGTTTTGAGGATCGCTCCCGGCAGCTTGAGCTCGAAGGCGCGGCACAGCATCGCCAGCAAGATGGCGATGATCAAAGGGTTGGTGACGATCTGGCGGGCGCTTCGGCGCCAATCGGCCTTGCGCCCGGCGGCGCCTCCCGCCCCTTTGGCCCCTTTGGATCCTTGCGCTCCTTGCGCGCCTTGGTTTCCTTGGGCTTGTTTGGCCCCTTGGGTTCCCTCAACTCCCTTGGCGTCCGGCGCCGCTTCCTTGCCCGCGGGAACGGACATGGTCATGGCGATCACGGCCAAGATGTTGAACAGCAGGGTCATCGAGCCCGCGTACAGGGAGCCTTTGACCATGCCCGCCTCGCCGTAGGCGTTGGCGCAGTAGGCGATGCCCATGATGGCGGTGTTGCCCCGGTAGATCGATTGGATGAACACGCCTTTCAAGGCGGGGTTGGGGATGAGCCGAGCCGAAGCCGCCCACGCCCCGAAAAACAGGATCAAGGCCGTGACGGCCCCCGCCGCAAGCAGCGACTTGTGCTCCGAAAACGGCGTGTCGGCTTGGTAGACCGAGAAAAACAGCAGGCAAGGCAGGGCCCAGTTGAACATCAGGCGCGAGGCTTGCGCCACGAAGGCGTCGCCGATTTGGCCGCCCTTGCGCAGCAGCACCCCGAACATCAGCAGCAGCAGGCTGGGCAGGGTGACGGCCGCGGCGTAGCGCAAAGAATCGACAAATTGGCTCCACATGGGCGGCCTTTCGCTCAAGCGCGGGGTTATTCGCGATGGTAGGGGTGGTTTTGCAGCAAGGTCACGGCCCGGTAAATCTGCTCGGCCAGCACCAGGCGCGCCAAGGCGTGCGGCAAAGTCAGCGAGGACAGGCGGATCAGGGCGTCCGCCTCGGCCTTGATCTCGTCGCTCAAGCCGTCGGCGCTGCCGATGACAAAGCAAGGCCGCCGGCCGTCGGCGCGCCAGGCCGCCAAGGCTTGGGCGAAGGCTTTGCTCGTGAGATCCTTGCCGCGCTCGTCCAACACGACCAAGGCCGATCCCTTGGGGATGGCGGGGCGGATTTTGGCCGCCTCTTCGGCCAGCCTTTTTTCGACGCCGCCCGCCGCGGCGGCGGGTTTGATTTCAACCACGTCCAGCGCGTATTCCTTGGGCAGGCGCTTGAGGTATTCGGACACGCCTTGCTCGACGAAGGCGGGCATTTTGTGCCCCAGGCAGATCAGGCGCGAGTTCATCGTCGCTCCATCGGCGCGCGCCAAGCGGCCGCGCGCCAAACAACGAACAAGGTCGGGCCAAGCCGAGGCCGAGGCCGGGGCCGAATCCCAATCAAAAAAGGCCGGAACGGCCGGAAAAGCCGGAAGAGCCGGAAGAGCCGGTTGGCGAAATGTCCGCGCCGTTGGGCCGTTTCGGCGCCGACAAAAAACGCCGCTTGAAGCGGCGCCGGCTGCGGGATCAGCGTCGGCCGTTGCCCCACAGGGATTCCAAATCGTAGTACTCGCGGATGTGCGGCAGCATGATGTGCGACATCACGTCGTAGGAGTCGACCAAGGCCCACTCGCCCGTTTGCCGCCCCTCCGTGCCCAAGACGTCGAAGCCGTTCTCCCGAAGCTTTCTCTCAATGATTCCCGCCGCCGATTTCACTTGGCGCGAGCTGTCGCCCGTGGCGACGACGATTTTGGAGAAAAGCGGCGTTTTTTCGGATGTGTCGATCACGACGATGTCTTTGGCGCGCACGTCGCCCAAAGCGTCGATGATCACCTCGACCATGCGCTCGACGTCGACCGGGGATGCATGGGGCTTCTCGCCTTCGATCTTGCGTTCGGCCGCCGCCTCGAGGGCGGCTCCGGCCCGGTTTTCGGCGCCGGCGTCCGGGCGCCTTGGATTTTTTTCTGTCATTCCGTTGCGTTTGTCTTTCCGGCCGCGCCGCTTGATGGGCAATGTGCCAAGGCGGGCCAAGTTGCGAAAAAAAAAAGACGGCGCAAAACGCTTCTGCGCCGCTTCCGAGGCTGCCGGCTTGAGCCCGGGCGGCCCCGGGGCGGCGCCCATGCCTATCGCCGCGCAGGCGGGCAGGCGGGCGCTTCGCCCGAGGCGTAAAGCCCTCTGTCTTTGATGTATTGCGCGACGGCGGGGTTGAGCAGCCCCATCCCATCCATTCCTTGCCGGATGCTTTGGCGCGCGGCCGTGGAGCTCGCTTCGATCGGGTCCATGTCCAAAATGACGGCCCGCTCGTATATGGGGTGGGTTTGGGCGGCCAACGCCGGTCGCTCGTTCTCGCCGCCCAAGACGCGGCGCCCGTTTTCAAGGGCGCGCTCAAAAGTGCGCCGGCGCTCGCCCGAAGGCATGATCTTTCCCCAATCCACCGCTCCGCGCGCGGCGATCGCCAGATTGGCCTTGCGCAAAATGCACTCGTTGTCCTTCCACGTGTGCAGCTGGGACAGGGAGTCGCTTCCGATCAGCAGCCACAGCTCCTCGTTGGGAAAGCGCCGCTCGAACAAATCGAGCGTGTCGATGGTGTAAGTCGGCCCGGGCCGCCGGATCTCCGCGTCGCTGACCCAAGCGCCCGGGATGGACTTGGCCGCGATTTGGCACATCGCGATGCGGTCGACCGCCGGCGCCAAGTCGGGGGCGTCCTTGTGGTACGGGACGCCCGTGGGGATGATGCACAGCTCCGACAACAGCGCCCGGCGCGCAAAGGCGCGCGCGATGGCCTCGTGGCCGATGTGGATGGGGTTGAACGCCCCGCCGAAAATGCCGATTCTTCTCATCGTGTTGCGCCGCGTCGAGCGCGCTTCCCAAAGTTGGGGCGGCGTCGAGCCTTTTGGGCCGAGCGCCCCCAATCGAGGCCGGCGCGCGCTTGGCGCCGCCCGATCCGCCGTCGCCCGACGCGCCCGCGCCCGGGCAAGCAACGGCAAAGCCCGCCCAAGGCCGTCGCGTTTTCGGCGATCCATGCGCGCAATTGTAACCCTTGATTGTTTCGAGCGCTTTGGGCCGACCGCAAAAGCCGCCTTCGGCGCGCTGTCCTCTGCGCCGTTTTTGCGCCGAGCGCCGTTTGCCTCCGCCCGCTCCCGCGGCGCCCCGGCGCAAGGCGCGCGCCTTTGCAAAGCGGCGGCCGCCTTGGGCCGGGGCGCCGAAAGTTCGGCCGCATTCCCGCGCCTTGGGCATGTTCCCATATATACATATATATAGACTAAATGCGCATCAATGCGCGGGGCTGCGCCGAGCCGCTTGGCGCGCCGTTCCCAAGCGCGTTGCTTTTTAATTGGGCTCGCGCGCGATCCTGCGCGCGCCATATGAAAACGGCGATCGGAGGAGGGCTCAAGCTTTCTCTTCGCTCGGGCGTTTCTTGCGGCGCGCTTGCCGAGATCCTGTTTGGGAGGGGATTGAGGAAAGAGGAGTGAGGGGCGAGGAGAGGGAAGGGGAAAAG
>CAJPTP010000158.1 GCA_905373555.1 uncultured Francisella sp.
CCTCGAATCCCTCGAATCCCTCGAATCCCTCGAATCCCTCGAATCCCTCGAATCCCTCGAATCCTTCGCATCCCTCGGCGTTGTTTTGGGCTCGGCCGTCCAAACGCCTCGTTGGGCAAAGAGAAGGGCGGCGCGGGCTCGGCCCCGGGATCGGGCGCCGGCGCGCTTTTTGGGAGGCGTCTTTTCTTCGCCGCCTATGTCAGGCCAAAGCTTCGTCGGGCAAAATGGGCTGAAGGGATGCTCAAGGGGAGGGGAGAGGCGGGAAGGGCGACGATCGTTTCGATCTTTCCGTCTCGCCCGCGCGCCCTTCGCCCGCTTGCCTTTCGGCCGCTGCCCGGCGCGCCCGCTCGATCGGGTTGGGCGTCCGGGCTCGGGCGCTTGGCGGCATAACGGGAAAGTTTTCCCCTTGGGTAAAATGATTTCAAGTCAAGGCGCGCCGCCGGAGCGCAGGGCATGCCCGCGCGGCGCGGGGCGCGCGGCGCGAGGCGGGGGACGGGCGAAGCCGTCGCGCCCCGGCCATGGGCCGGGCCGCGCAACGCGCAAAGCGCGCTTCGCGCCAAGCAAGGAGTGTTACGCATGCGTTTGCTTTTGGTCGAAGACGACGCCATGGTTGGCGAGGCGATGGCGCGGACGCTCAAGTCCGCCGAATACGCCGTGGATTGGGTGAAAGACGGCGAGCAGGCACAGTCGGCCCTCAAGATGGGCTCCTACGACATTTGCGTGCTGGACTTGGGCCTGCCTAAAAAAAGCGGGCTGAAGGTGCTTGAAGACCTGCGCCAAGACAACGGCCGCCTGGCCGTCGTGATCGTCACGGCCCGCGACAGCGTGGAGGACAAGGTCGCGGGCTTGGATTTGGGCGCCGACGATTACATCGTCAAGCCCTTCGACTCGGACGAGCTCAAGGCGCGCCTGCGCTCGGTCTTGCGCCGCAAAAACGGCCAAGCCAGCCCGCTGCTCACCAACGGCAAGATCACGCTCAATCCCTCCAACAAGGAGGTGCGCGGCCCCGACGGCAAGGAATGCCGGCTCACGGGCCGCGAGTACGCGCTGCTGCACGCGCTGATCCTGCGGCCCGGCAACATCATGTCCAAAAGGGAGCTGGAGGAGACGCTGTACGGCTGGGATGAGGAGCCCGAGTCCAACGTGATCGAGTTCGTCATTCACTCCATCCGCAAAAAATTGGGCAGCGACGCCATCAAAAACATCAGAGGGCTGGGATGGATGGTGCCGAAGGAAGACTAGGCGACTGGCCGCGCAGCCTTCAGTTTCGCCTGTCTTTGAGCCTGACCTTGGCGGCCGTGCTGGTCGCCGTCGCGGCGGGCGCGATTTCCTATCGCCACGCGGTCAAGGAAGTCGGCGCCATGCAAGACGCCCAGATGGCCGACGTGGCCAAGTGGGTGTCGATGCTGGAGCGCGCCCGCTCCGCCGCCGATTCCGCGCCCGCCCCCAAAACCGACGGCATTTTTTCATCCGCGCTGTCGATTCCGGACGCCGACTCCCTCGGCGTCCCGCCATCCGCCTTGCCTTTGCCTCCGTCTTTTGGGCAGGCGGGGCCGTCCCCTGCGCCCGCCCTCTCGGGGGAAGGCGGGCGCGCGATCGGCGGGCTGAAGTTGGCGCCGGGAATGGGGCCGGCGGTTTTGGCGGATCGTCCGGAAGCGCCTTGGGCCGTCGAAGAAGGGGCCGAGCCCGCCGTTTTGGCGGCCAAGCCGGGATCCGCGCCGTTCCAAGAGCGGCTCGAGGCTTCGGGCGCCGAGACGTCGGCGCCGACTCGGGCCTTGCCCGCGGCCCCGGCCTTGGGCGCGTTCGCCCCGTCCGCCGGTTTGGGGCGCGATGCGTCGGACGGAGCGCGCTTGGCGCCCGGCGCGGGATCCGAACGCGGCGCCGTTGCGACGGGCCGCGCCGCATCCCAAGCGGCGCCTGCGGGCGAAGCGGCGTCATTGGGCGAGCCGAAGGGAATGGGCGCGGGCTTCGCCGCGCCAAGCGACGGCGGGGCCGACCGAGCGGGCGCGGGCGTCGGGATCGGCGAGGCCGGAGGAGACAACGAGGGCGGAAGGAGCGGCGAGTCTCCGGATGGCCTGGGCGAATCGCCCGCCTCCGAGCGGCAAGGCGCGCCCTCTTGGGAAAACAGCGCCCGCGAGCCCACGCTTTATTTGGCGGCTTTGGATTCGCCCGACGTGGATCGGGTGTTCGAATACCCCGAGGCGACGCTGGCGCTGCAGGCGTTGGGCGAAGGCTTCTCGGACGTCGTGATCAACCACCGCAGGTGGCGCGCCTTGGTTTTCGAGCCGGAGGCGGGCTCGGCGCGCTACGTCGTCGCGCAGCCCATGGCTTACCGCGAAAGCTTGGCGCGCAACGTGTCGCTGTCGGGGGCCGCCCCGTGGTTCGCCCTCTTGCCCGCGCTGTGGGCGCTGGTGGCCTTGCTCACGCGCCGCACCTTCGCGGGTCTGCGCCGCCAGGCGGAAATCATTCGCTCGCGCGGCGCGGGCGATTTGACCTGGTTTTCTTTGATGGGCGCCGCGCCCGAGGTCAAAAGCTACATCGTCGCGGTCAATGAGCTGCTGGATCGATTGAGCCGCGCGTTTTCCAACTACCGGCGCTTCATCGCCGACGCCGCCCATGAGCTGCGCACGCCCGTGACCGCCCTGTCTTTGCAAATCGACGCCCTGTCCGATCCCGGTTTGGGCGAGGATGAGCGGCGCCGACGGGTCGCGGAGCTCAAGCGCGGCGCCAAGCGCACGCAAAATCTGCTGCAGCAGCTGTTGACGCTGGCTCGCGTGCAAGGCCAGATGGAGGTGACCGGCTCAAGCGAGACCGACGCGGCGGCGCTGCTGGGCGTCGTGATGGGGGAGCTTTTGCCTCAAGCGGAGGCCAAGGGCATCGATTTGGGGGTCGAGCGGCTCGACGCCGCCAAGCTGGGTTATTCCGAGGCCGCGCTGCGGGCGATCTTCAAAAACCTGATCGAAAACGCGATCCGCTACACCCCGCAAGGCGGCCGCATCGACGTGAGCTTGGCCTTGGGGCCGTCGTCGGAGCCCAAGCCCGCCGCCGCGCCGGGCCTCGAGGCGGCGGGGCGCGAGTCCGGCCCGAAGAGCTTGGGGCGGGATCGAGAGCCAAGCCTGGCTTCGAGCGCGGGGCAAAGCCCCATCGAGCCGGATGCGAAATCGGGGCGCGGCGGCCGATCCCGCGGCGCTTCGCGCGCCGCTTCGCCCAAACGCGGGCGCGGACGCGCGGGCGCGCCCAAGCGGGGGAATGGCGGCTTCAATCGCCGCCAAGGCAAGGCTGGCCGCAAAGCGGCGGCCCCGCTTGGGCCCAATGCGGCGCAAGCGGTGTTTTGCGTCAAGGACACCGGGCCCGGCATTCCGCAAGAGGAAATCGCCGAGGTGCTCAAGCCTTTTTCCCGCCGCTTGGGCGCCAAGACCGAGGGGTCGGGGTTGGGGCTTGCGATTGTCAACGAGATTTGCGCCCGGATGGGCGCGAGCCTGAGCTTCGGCGAGGCGGGGATCGGGACGGACACGATCAACCCGGGCTTGGCGGTGACGGTGTCGTTTCCCTCCAAGCCGCCCGCCGAGGCCGAGGAGAGGGAGGGGGCGCAGGACGCCCGGCGCGCGGCTCGAGCCTACGCGCAGTTCGCGCGCCGGGAGGGCCGCGGGGAGTGAGGCGCTCGCGCCATCAACGCCTCGATGCGCCATTTGGGAGCGAGCCGGAAACGGTTCGTCGCCCGGGCCCCGCCCGGATCCCAAAAGTCCCGCCCGGGCGGTTTC
>CAJPTP010000159.1 GCA_905373555.1 uncultured Francisella sp.
GGCGTAGCGCGCCCGAGCCTCTTTGATGAAGGAATCCAGCAAATTGGAGTAAATGCCGCTGAACACCGGATTGATCAGCCGCGTGAGCAAGGCGCCGCGAAACTCGTAGTCCAAGCGAAAATCCACCGCGCAGCCGACCGAGCCGCAATCGGCGAACTCCCAGGAGCCCTTGAGGCTTTTGAAGGGGCCTTCGAGCAAATCCATGTCGATGCGCCGGCCCGGCACATTGACGTTGCGCGTGCCGAAGCGCTGCTTGACCTTGAACCAGTCCATGTACAGCAAGGCCTCCAGGCGGTCGCCTTCGCGCAGCAGCACCTCGGTTTTGGCGCACCAAGGCAAAAACTCGGGGTAGCGCTCGACGCCGTCGACCAGGTCGAACATCTGCCGCGCGCTGTACGGCACGACCAACGATTTCCTGATGTGGTTCATCGACCGGCGCCCCCGGGCCGCGGCGCCAAAAATACCGGGCGCGCGGAAAAAGACGCCGCCCATGCGGACGGCTCGCTGATTATAGCATGGCGGCTCAAGCGCCCCGGGGATCGGGCCCGGGCCGAACGGCGGCCATAAAAGGGCAAAACAAAAAAAGGAACGGCGGGCCGTCCCTTTTTCCCGATGCGCCTAAGGCGTCAGCATGCCGCCGTTGACGTGGATGGTCTGCCCCGTGATGTACGACGCCGCGTCGGAAACCAAAAACAAAACCGCGTTGGCCACTTCCTGCGCCGAGCCCATGCGGCCCAGCGGGATCGAGCGGATCAGGCTGTTTTGCAACTCCTCCGGCAAATCCTTGGTCATGTCGGTCTCGATGAAGCCCGGCGCCACCGCGTTGACCGTGATCGAGCGCGGCCCGAGCTCCCGGGCCAACGCTTTGGTCATGCCGATCAGCCCCGCCTTCGAGGCGACGTAATTGGCCTGCCCCGGGTTGCCCGCGACGGCGACGATGGAGCCGACGTTGACGATGCGCCCGCCGCGCTTTTTCATCATCCCGCGCAAAACGGCCCGGCTGGTGCGGAACGCCGCCTTGAGGTTGACGTCGATCACCGAGTCGAAGTCCTCGTCGCTCATGCGCATGGCCAAGCCGTCTTTGGTGATCCCGGCGTTGTTGACCAAGACGTCCAAGGGGCCGACGTCTTTTTCCAGCCGCTCCATGAAAGGGGCGATGGAATCGAGGTCGTCCAAGCGCAGCGCCCGGCCCTCGGCGCCGTATTCGGCCAAGGCTTTGGCGACGCCATCCGCCCCGCTTTGGCTTTGGGACGTGCCGATGACCTTGGCGCCGTTTTGGGCCAAGGCCAGCGCGATTTGGGCGCCGATGCCGCGGCTGGCGCCCGTCACGAGCGCGATTTTTCCGTTCAAGTCTGCTTTCATGCGATGGCCTTCGTTGAGGGCGCGGGGTCAAAGCGCCCGGTTTTTCGGTTGGGGAACGTTGTTTGCGCCGGCCGCGGGGCCGAGGCGGCTCAATCGCCTTGGCCGTCGCTGGCGCGCTCGATCGCCTCGATCAAGAAGCGCATGTCGTCGGCCGAGGCGCAGAACCGGGCGTCGACGGCGGGGTCGATGCGCCGGGCCAAGCCCGTGAGCGTCTTGCCCGGGCCGCACTCGATTTGCAGCGCGCAGTCTCGAGCGAGCAAGGCGCGCACCGTGTCGGTCCAGCGCACGGGTTGGGTCAGCTGCAGCGCCAAAGCCCGCTTGACCTCCTCGGGGTCGTCGGAGGCCTGCAGCGTGGCGTTTTGGATGGTGGGGATGAACGGCGGGTAAACCTCGGCCTTCTCCAGCTCGACGGCGAAGCGCTCCGCCGCGGGCGCCATTTTGGCGCAGTGGCTCGGCACCGACACGGACAGCCGCACGATCTTGCGGGCGCCGCGCATCCGCAACAAGGCGATGGCCCGGTCGACCGCGGCCGAGTCGCCCGCGATGACGATTTGGCCGGGCGAGTTGAAATTCGCGGGCTGCGCGATCTGCCCTTGGGACGCCTCCTCGCAGGCCTCGGCGACGGTGATCTCGTCGGCGCCGAGCACCGCCGCCATGGCGCCCTCCCCTTCGGGCGAGGCTTCCTGCATGAATTGGGCGCGGGCGCGCACCAGCCGCAGGGCCTCGGAAAAATCCAAGGCCGCGGCGGCCACGAGCGCCGAATACTCGCCCAGGCTGTGGCCCGCGAGCGCGGCGGGGCGGGGGCCGCCCAAGCTTTGCCAAACCCGATGCATCGCGACGGACGCCGCCAGCACCAAAGGCTGCGTGATCTCGGTGCGGTTGATGGCGGCCTCGTCGTGGCCTTGGGCCAAGGCCAGCAAATCCACGCCCAAGGCGTCTTGCGCCTCCTCAAAGGCGCGTTTGGCGGCGGGCTCGTCGACGAAGCCATCCATCATGCCCAAGCTTTGCGACCCTTGCCCGGGAAAAACCATCGCGAAATTCAGCATTCGATTCTCCTTCCGGGCCGAGCCCGGGAAAGCCATGGCGCCGGCTCGCGGGCCGATCCGGCGCCCCGCGGCCCGGGATCAGTTGCCCAAGTCGAACCGAGCGAAATCGACCAGCCTGCGGCAGGCCTCCTCAATTTGCCCCAAGCTCGCCGTGAGCGCGACGCGCGCGCGCCGCGCGCCCGGATTCGCGCCGCCCGACTCGCGCGCCATGAACGCGCCCGGAAGCACCTTCACGGCGCGCCGAACCCACAGCCTGCGGGCGAATTCCTCGCCCGTGAGGCCGCCCGGCGCCTTCATCCAGTAATAAAAGCCCGCCTGCGGCAGGCGAACGTCGAAATCCCCTTTCAGCGCATAATACGACCTTTTGAACTTTTCTTTGTACAGTTCGCGGTTTTCCTCGACGTGCTTTTCGTCGGCCCACAGATCCGCCGAAACCCGAGCCACGGGCAGGCTCATGGCGGCGCCGCTGTAGGTGCGGTACTTGAGCATCGACGCGACGATTTGCCCGCAGCCCGCGACAAAGCCGCTGCGCAGCCCGGGGACGTTGGAGCGCTTGGAGAGGCTGTTGACCGCGATTTTGCCCGTCAGGTCGGCGCCGAACTTGCGGCAGGCGTCGAACATGCCGCAAGGGGCGTTTTTGTCGATGTAGATCTCGCCGTAGCACTCGTCGGAGACGATCGCGAACCCATGCTCGCTTTGCAGGTCGAACAGCTTTTTCCACATCGGCAAGGGCAGCACGCCGCCCGCGGGGTTGCCGGGCGAGCACACGTAAACCAGCTTCACGCGGCGCCACGTTTTGGGCTCGAGCTCGTCGAAATCGGGCAGGAACGACGGCGGCCGGAGATTCAAAAACACGGGCTGGGCGCCCGCCATGATCGCCGCCCCCTCGTAGATTTGGTAGAAGGGGTTGGGGCATGCAGCAAGCGGCGCGCCGCCTTCGCCGCCTTGCGCGCCCTTTCCCGCCTCCCCGCCCAAGACGACCTGAGCGACGCAAAACAGCGCCTCGCGCGTGCCCAAGGCGGGCAGGATGTTGCGCTCGGGATCCAGCTCCAAGCCGTGCCGGCGCCGGATCCAATCCGCGATCGCCTCGCGCAGGAAGCCCGGGCCTTTGGTGGGGGGATATTTGCCCATCAGCGGCATGGCCCGGGCCATGGAGCGCTCGACGATGGGCGGCGCCGGGTGCGTCGGCTCGCCCATGGTCATCAAAATCGGCTCAAGATTCCCTTCGGGCTCGCAGCCGTCCAACAGCTTGGCGAGGCGCTCGAACGGATAAGGGCGCAAGTCCCGCAGCAAGGGGTTCATGGGTTCTCTCCTTCAATTCGCTCTTCCTTTTTCTTGTTCTTTTTC
>CAJPTP010000160.1 GCA_905373555.1 uncultured Francisella sp.
CCGCCAATCCTGCGCCCATTCCCGCGCCCAACCAAACGAACCGGGCCAACGGGGAAAACCGGGCGAACCGGGCGAAACCAAGCGAAAGGAGAGGCTTCGCCCTTTTGCCGTCAGCGGTAGATCTCGCCGCCCGAACGCTTGAACTCGACGGCCTTTTCCTCCATGCCCCTTTGGCGGGCCTCCTCGCGAATTTCGCGGGAGATTTTCATCGAGCAGAACTTTGGCCCGCACATGGAGCAAAAGTGCGCGACCTTGGCGCCCTCGGCGGGCAGCGTCTCATCATGATAGCTTTCGGCCATCTCGGGATCGAGGCTTAGGTTGAATTGGTCGCGCCAGCGAAACTCGAAACGCGCCTTGCTTAGCGCGTTGTCGCGCAGCTCCGCCCCCGGGAAACCCTTGGCGACGTCGGCGGCGTGGGCGGCGATTTTGTAGGCGATCACGCCGCTGCGCGCGTCTTGCTTGTCGGGCAGGCCCAAATGCTCCTTGGGGGTGACGTAGCACAACATCGCGGCGCCATTCCAACCGATGTTGGCCGCCCCGATGGCGGAGGAAATGTGGTCGTAAGCGGGCGAGACGTCGGTCACGAGCGGCCCCAAGGTGTAGAAGGGCGCCTCGAAGCAATCGACGATCTCTTTTTCGACGTTGGCTTTGACCATGTGCAGCGGCACGTGGCCCGGGCCCTCGATCATGACCTGCACGTCGCGCGCCCACGCCTTTTTGGTCAGCTCGCCCAAGGTTTCGAGCTCGGCGAACTGCGCCGCGTCGTTCGCGTCGCGAATCGACCCCGGGCGCAGGCCGTCGCCCAGGGAAAAGGCGACGTCGTAGGCGCGCATGACCTCGCACATCTCGTCGAAATGCTCGTACAGGAAATTCTCTCGATGATGCGCGAGGCACCACTTGGCCATGATCGATCCGCCGCGCGAAACGATCCCCGTGAGCCTCTCGGCGGTGAGCGGCACGTAGCGCAGCAGCACGCCCGCATGCGCGGTGAAATAATCCACGCCCTGCTCGGCTTGCTCAACCAAGGTGTCGCGGAACAGCTCCCAAGTCAGATCCTCGGCCACGCCGCCGACCTTTTCCAAGGCTTGATAGATCGGCACCGTGCCCACGGGCGCGGGGCAGTTGCGCACGATCCATTCGCGCGTTTCGTGAATGCGCGGCCCCGTGGACAGATCCATGATCGTGTCGGCCCCCCAGCGCAGCGACCACACCATCTTCTCGACTTCCTCGATCAGGGAGCTGCTCACGGCCGAGTTGCCCAAGTTCCCGTTGATCTTGACGCGGAAGGCGCGGCCGATCGCCATGGGCTCGAGCTCGGGGTGATTGATGTTGGCGGGGATGACGGCGCGGCCGCGCGCAACCTCGTCGCGCACGAACTCGGGGGTGATGTCTTTGGCGGTTTTGGGCGCGAGCGGGTCGGCGCCCGGGTGGGAGCGCAGCAGCTTGCGATAACGCGGGTCGTCCATCAAGGCGTCGACGCGGGCGCGCTCGCGCAGCGCCACGAACTCCATCTCCGGCGTGACGATCCCGCGCTTGGCGTAGGCCATCTGCGTCGCGGCGGCGCCGTTTTTGGCGCGCAGGGGTTTCTCGATGCGGCTGAAGCGCATGTTTGCCGTCGCGGGGTCGGCCGCGCGCTCGCGCCCGTAGGCGCTGCTTTTGTCCGCCAAGCGCTCGACGTCGCCGCGCGCCTCGATCCAAGGCAGGCGAATGGGGGGAAGGCCTCGGCGCAGGTCGATGTCCACCCCCGGGTCGGAATAGGGCCCGGAAACGTCGTACAAGGGAATGGGGGGATTGGGCTCGACGCCCGATTCCGTCACGGTGTCGTCTTGGCTGACCTCGCGGAATGGAACGCGAATCGAGGGATCGGACCCCGTGACCCAAACTTTGCGGGAGCGAGGGTAGGAAAAGCGGGCGCGCAGCTCGTCGTTGACGCGCTCCAAGGCCGCTTTGGGATCGGCGTCGAAGGCAGTTTTGGCCATGTTTCTCTCCGGCCGCGGGCACTGCGCGGCAAAAAAGCGCCGACTCGGCCGCGACGCGGCGAGGAATGAGGGAGAAAAACGGGAAATGCGCGGGCAAAAGGAGCATGAAACGCCGAAAGGGGGCTTGAGCTTCGCCTCGCCCCGCTTTCGACGCTTCGCCCGCCGCCCGGCGGCCGCCCGAGAAACTCCTTACGTCGGCGCTGACCGAATCAAGTTCGAGGGGTATGCTCTCAGCGGAAACCGCACCCCCGTTTCTCGCGCCCTGCGCAAGCGCAGGATGGCGCAGCCATTATATATTGGGAACGCGGAGCCGGAAGAGCCGATTTCATCCCGCTCCCCCCCCCCGGGGGGGGCAGCGCCGCAGGCGAAAAACAACAGCCAACGAAAAAAAAGGAAACGAAGAAAGAAGGGCGGGCCGGAGCGACCCGGGAAGGGGAAAAACGGCGCTCGGCGCCTGGAGGGAGCGGAAAAAGGACAGGCAAGCGAGAGGAGGCGGAAAAAGCGGGAAGCCCTGCGGCCCGAACCGGGCATCCGCCCCCGGGCGGCGCGCGGCGCGCGGCGGGAGACGCCCCGGCCGTTGACTCAAACGCGAATGTTTCGGGCGCCTTCGATGATTTTGTTGAGCTCGTCGACTTTGATCAGCTGAATGTGCTTGTGGTCGACCATGATCAGCCCCTGCTGGTTGAACTTCGAGAGCGTCCGGCTGACCGTCTCGAGCTTGAGGCCCAAAAAGCTGCCGATCTCCTCGCGCGACATGCGCAGGATGAAATCGTTGGCGGCGAAGCCCCGGTATTTCAGCCGCTGCGAAAGGTTCATCAGGAATGTCGCGATGCGCTCCTCGGCCTTCATGTTGCCCAAAAGCAGCATCGTGGCCTGATCGCGGACGATCTCGTTGCTCATCAGCCGCATGAAGTGCCGGTGCAGCTCGGGCACGCGCTTGATCAGGCTTTCAAAATCGGCGAAGGGCAGCTCGCACACCTCGCTGTCTTCCAAAGCCACCGCGTTGCAGGTGTGCTTGTTGGCCGAGATGCCGTCCAAGCCGATCAGCTCGCCCGACATGTAAAACCCCGTCACCTGCTCGCGGCCGTCCTGCGAGGCCACGTTGGTCTTGAAAAACCCTGTGCGCACGGCAAACAGGCTGCTGAAATCCTGCTCGGTTTTGAACAGGAACTCGCCTTTTTTCAGCTGCTTGCGCATGTCGATCAGCTCGTCAAGCAGCTCCATCCCGTCAGGCGGCAGACCCACGGGCAAACACAGATCCTTCAAAGAGCACGAGGAGCACTGAGTTCGGTTTCTCGATATCACCTTAAAGTATGGCATGGCAACAGATCTTCGAAAGCCGCGAGGGGCGTGAACAAAAAGAGCGGTGGAGCTTGGGGGCGGCATGGCGCAAGCCGGCGCAAAATGAGGGGCGGCGGGCGGATGCGGCGGCGCGCGTTTTTGACTGCCATCAAGGCGCGAAAGGCGCCGCGGCGCGACAATCGCCCCGTTGCTTTAGGCTCGGGGCCGCTGCGCCCAAAAGCAATGGGGCTTTGCTCCCCCTTGACGGCGCCCTAAAATAAGGGCGGCGGCAAGGCGACGATCGCGGGGCAAACCCCACGCCCTGACCGGGGATCGGCTCGCCGCGCCCGCCGATTTTAGCATACCCAACCTGCCGATCATTGTTTTGATAGGCGCGAGCCGCGCAGCCGGCGCCCTCGACCCGGACTTTGCGCCTCGGGACAATGCTGCGCGATCGCGAACCGAGCCCATGCCCAACGAAAACGAAAACAA
>CAJPTP010000161.1 GCA_905373555.1 uncultured Francisella sp.
GGCTTGAGGGGCTTGCGCCGCCTCTTGTGCCGTCAGCCGCGGCGCTTGGCGAAATCGGCCATGAACTCGGCCAGCGCTTTCGCCCCCTCGTAGGGCATGGCGTTGTACAGGCTGGCGCGCATGCCGCCCAGGGTGGCGTAGCCTTTGAGCGATTTCAGCCCGCACAGGGATGCCTCGGCGCAAAACAGATCGTCCAGCTCCTTGGTGGGCGTTTTGAACACGACGTTCATCCGCGAGCGCGCGTTGGGGTTGATGCCGTTGGCGTAGAAGCCGTCGCTGCCGTCGATGGCGTCGTAAACGAGCTTGGCCTTGCGGGCGTTGAGCTTCTCGATGGCCTTGACGCCGCCTTGGCTTTTGAGCCAGCGCAGCACCAGGCCGCAGATGTACACGGAGTAGGTCGCGGGCGTGTTGTACATGCCTTGCTTGAGCGCGTGCGAGCGGTAGTTCCACACGTCGGGCACGTCATCGGGGCAGCGCTCGACGAAGTCGTCGCGAACGATGGCGATGACCGTTCCCGCGCAGCCGCAGTTTTTCTGGGCGCCCGCGTAGATCATGGCATAGTCGGACACGTTGATTTCGCGCGACAGCAGCTCGCTGGACATGTCGCACACCAATGGCGGCATTCCGATCCGCGCCTTGGGCGGCTCGCGGTACTGCAGGCCGTGCACCGTCTCGTTGAGCGCGAAATGCGCGAACGCCGAATCGGGGCTCACGTCCCACGTCTTGGGGTCGGGCAGATCCTTGTAATCGAACAGCTCGCCGCCGTGAGCGGCCAGATGAACCGGGGTCGCGTGGAGCTTGCCCATCTCCTCGTAGGCGATGCGGCTCCAATTGCCCGTGACGACCGCGTCGATGCGTTTGAAGCCGCGGCCGAAGTTCAAGGCGGTCATGCTGAACTGGGAGCTGGCGCCGCCGCTGAGGAATAAGACCTTGTAATTGTCTGGAATGCTCAGCAATTCGCGCAGGTCGCGCTCGGCGTCGCCCAAAACGGCCCGAAAAGCGTCGGATCGGTGCGAAAGGCTCATCAGGGAATAACCCAAGCCCTGGTAATCCAACATCTCGCTTTGCGCCTGGCGCAAGACAGCCTCCGGCAAAACGGCCGGACCCGCCGAAAAATTGAAAACTTGTGTCGCGGACATGTCCATTCCATCTGGTGGCGCCGCCCAAGGCTGCAAGGCGGCATGGGTTTGGCGATCGCCGAAGGCGCAACGGGGCGACTCGCCCGCCCCGACGCCCGTCGTCGGCCCCAACGGCGGATGAGGGAAAAAGCGGGCGCGAAGCGCCGCGCAAAAACGCCGGCGGCCGCCGAGCCGATACGCGGCGGCCCAAAGGTGCCGGGCCAAGCCCAAGCGGCGCGAATCGGCGCCGGCGTTTCGGGCCCCGTATCGGGCCCTGTATCGGGCCCCGTGAGAAGCGCGCTCGAAGCGCTGCGGCGCAAAACCCCAAGGCCTTCGCGCAAGGCAAGCAAGTTTAGTCTTTTTCCGCGCGCATTGCTAGCCGCCGCTCGGCGTTGGGGGGCCGTCGCGGCCGGGCGGGCGGCGCATTTGCGTTTTTCGCGGCGGCGTCGTAAATTGGGCCCGGCCTATGTAGTTCCAATTTATTTTTAAGTTAAACAAACGCGGCTTGGCCTTCGCTTCGAGACGGCCCGCGAGAGGCGCAAGAGGCCGCCGGTTTGGGTTGGCTTGGGATGAAGCGCCAATTTGCCGCGGTTTTGGCCGCTTTGCGGGGCGATGATTCGGGCTTTGCCCGCTTTGTTTTTCGTTTGGGCCTATTTTGTACTACAATCCGCCTTTCGCTGATTTATACTATAATCAGCCCGTCGCGCGTGCGCCCGACGGTTGCGGCCGCTCGCCGCGCATTCAACGGCGGCGATTCAAAACGCGATTCGCCTGCGGGTTTATCGGCCAAGTCATTCCGGGCAAGGAAAGAAAGCACAAATGGCAAACAACATCAACGAAACGCTGGACGTTGTCATGGGCATCTCGGGCGTGATCGCCGCCACGATCGTGGATTCCAAAAGCGGCTTCGTCCTTGGGTCGCGGGGCAACTCGATCGACATGGAGTATGTTTCGGCCTCGAACACGGAGCTTTTCATTGCCCTCAACAAGATCAACAAGCACATGAACATCACCGAGGTTCCCGAGGATTTGTTGATCACATTCCACAAGCAGTACCACATCATGCTGCCTTTGAAGCATCTGCGCGACGTGTTCATTTACGTGATCGTGGACAAGGAAAAGGCTTCTTTGGCCATGGCGCTGAGGTCTTTGATCTCGGTGGGCTCGAAGCTGCAGCTGGATTGATTCTCTGCGGCCGGGCGCTTCGGCGGTTTGCGGGCCCGGCCCCAAACCCCGCGCGCTTTGGCGGGACCGTCGCCGCGGTTCGCAAGGCGCAGGGCGTTCTTGGCGCCGGCGAGGCGGGCCTCAAGCCGGGCAAGGCTCGGCGCGCGGCCGGGCGGGGCTTAGGGGATGGAGCGATGCGCAACAACATCAACGAGACCTTGGACAACATCATGGCCATTGAAGGCGCCTTGGCGGTTTCTTTGGTCGACGCCTCAAGCGGCTTCATGCTGGGCTCCCGGGGCGAATCCGTCGACATCGAGCTGGCCTCGGCCAGCGTCGCCGAGCTGCTGAACTTCGTCGAAAACGCGAAGAAAAAGGCCGCGGTTTTGAACAAGCCGTTGACGGACGTCGTGATCTCTTACACCGAGGCCCATTGCGTGCTGGTTCCCGTGGCCCATGTTCCCGGCGCGGTGTTTTTGTTTTTCGCCCGGCGCGACAAAATCGCCATGGCTTTGGCGCGCCGGCGATTGCGCGATTGCGCCGAAAACTTGCAGTTGGACTGAACTCGAAACGCCCGCGGCGTCGGCGGCAAGCGGAATGTCAAGGCCAAGCGCGCGGCGCTTGGGGTCTTCAATTTCAAGGAAGCTTCAAATGGCAAACAATGTTGAGCAGACATTGGACAAATTGATGGGGATCGACGGCGCCATCGCCGCCTCCATCATCGACACCTCGAGCGGCTTCATGCTGGGTTCGCGCGGAGAGTCGTTCGACTTGGAATACGCTTCCGCGGGATTCACGGAGTTGCTCAACGCGCACGAAAAAATCGTGAGCAACCTGAAGATGGACGACGAGGTCGTCGACTTCATGATTTCCTATTCCAACATGTACCATCTGCTTTGCCCCGTGAAGCAAATCAAAGGCGTGTTGGTTTTCTTGGTGGTCAACCGCCAAAAGGTCACCTTGGCCTTGGCGCAGCGCGTGCTGAAAACGGCCGCCGGGGATTTGCGCCTAAGCTGACCGAAGCCTGCGCCGCGCCCGGCCCCAAGCTTGATTTCGGGGCGGGTTGTCGTCGGCTTGCTTTGCGAGCCGACGCGGTTCGGCGCGCGCCGCGCGGGGCTTGCCCAAGGCGCCGGCGCAAAGGGAATCGCTCGCGCGATTCCCTTTTGTTTTCGGCAAACGACGGCGCGGCGAGCTCGGCGCGCCTCTTGCGGTTCGGCATGACGCGCTTCTCTTTGTGTTTGACTTTTTTCGCGCTTTTGGCCGAAAAAATGCCGCAAGGGGCGGCGCCGGCGCGTAAACCCGCGCCCTGCGCGCTAGAATTCTCGCTCCGTCGGTGTTGCGCAAGGCGCGCGGCGGTGAGGGAATGGGCGGCACGCCCATTTTTTTATTGCTTGCGGCAACGGGTTTCGACGGATTTGGGCTTTGAGACGGGATGGGACGGGAT
>CAJPTP010000162.1 GCA_905373555.1 uncultured Francisella sp.
GGCGGAGGGGGCGCGATCCGCGGGGGCGCTGCGCGATCGCGTGGCGCCGCTCACCAAGTCTTGGCGTTTCGGCTCGGGTTCGGGCATTGGCAAGATGGCGCGGGCGGTTTTGCACGGTCTCGACGCCCGTCCTTTCGCCGCGCGCCCGGGATCCGGATCGGGCGCGGCTTCAAGTTGGGTCGAGGGCTTGCCGCAAGGCGCCGCCCTCATTGCGCCGCTTGAAAACGCCGAGGCGGGTTTCGCGATCGCCTTCGAGCCGCTTTTCGCGCGCATGGCCGCTTTGCAAAAAGATTATTGGAAGGCCGTCGAAGATCCGTCGTTTGGCGTCGAGGGCGCGGCCGACGGCTCCGCCGCCGCGCGCGACCAAGAAAAAATCGAGGGGCTGTTTTCAAAATTTTTCAAAACGATGGCCCTGACGGTGTTGCGCGAGAATGCGGCGGCCCTGAACGCGGGCTACATCGCGTATCTGGAAAGAAAGCTCGGCGTTTCGCCGTTCGTGTCGGGCATGCCCTACATCGCCGCCGCCAACGATCGGTCCATCGGCGTGTCCAACGGGGAGATCGGCTTGCTTTTGCCGCTTGCGCGAGGCCGGGGGAATGTCGTGTGCTTCCGCGGGGCCGCAAGCGTTCGCTTGGGCGGCTTCGCGGGCGGGGGAATCCGCGCTTTCCCGCGCGAGCGTTTGCCCGCTTTGGAGCCCGCGTTCGCCATCACCACCCACAAAAGCCAGGGCTCGGAATACGACGAGGCGCATTTGGTCGCGCCCTTCGTCCTTGAAAACGGCAAGCCGGTGATTGGCATGGCGCGGCCGTTCACAAAGGCTTTGCTGTACACCGCCATCACCCGCGCCAAGAAAAGCTTCGTGTTTCACGGCGACTTGTCGCTCTTTGAGGCAGCCGCGCGCAACGACTCCCCCAGGCAGGGGATGCTCAACGACATGCTCTTCGAGGATCGCCGAAGCTTGGGAGCGGGCCCGCAAGCGGCGCCGGGCGGGCAAAGCGAGCAAGGCGGCTGAAGCGGCCGGAAAGGTTGAGGCGAACAGTTTCGCGAAGAAAACCGGACAACCAAGAAGATGTTTGCGAGGCTCGCGACGTCTTGAGTTTCCGAACCCAAGACGGTTTTGGGCCGCCAAGCGCCAAGCGGGGGAGCCTGCCAAGGCGCCTCCGGGCGCAGGCGCCCGGGCGCCCGAGAGCGACCGAAAGGCCCTGAGGCGGTGAAGTGTTTGCCCGCGGGCCCATCGAGCGCGCCGCGCGGCGCGCTTTGCGGCCGGCGTGTCCCGCGAACAGCAAGCCGGGCGACCTGCGATCGGCGAACTGCGGCCGGCGCCCGGGCGCGCGGTCAAATATTAGGCGATGGGGCGCAAGCATGCGCCCGCCCAAGCGGCCCGCAGCCGGGCTTTTTTCTTGCAAAGCTCATGCATTGGCCATAGAATCCCGCTAAGCGGGTTTGTGTTCGATGTTATCGAAACGGCGCGTTTGCGGGATCCCTTGCCCAAGCCGCCCGGGCTTTGGCCGGCTTGGGGCGCTTTGGGGGCGGGGGCCGGCCGGTTTCCCGGCTCGGCTCGCCGCCGCCCGTTCGTTGGGTTGGGGCGCGGTTTTCGCGCCGCGCGCGGGCGCTGCGCGCAAATCGCGTTGGCGCGCCCGGCGCGCGCAAAATTGACCGAAAAAGGAATTCCTTATGAGCAACACCGGCAAAATTTTGGCGACAATCGTTATGGCGTCCGCGCTGGCGGCGGGCTGCACCACGGATCCCGTCACGGGGCAAGTCAAGCCCATGAAGACCGCGACCTACGGTTTGGGCGGGGCCGCGACCTGCGGCGTCATCGGCGGCCTTTTGGGCGGCAAGAAAGACGCCTTGGCCGCCGCCGCGGTGTGCGGCGCGGTCGGCGCGGGCGTCGGCGGCTACATGGATTACCAAGAGAAGCTGTTGCGCGACCAATTGGCCTCCACGCCGGTCGAGGTTCAGCGCCAAGGCAACGAAATTCGTCTGACCTTGCCTGAAAATGTCACGTTCGCGACCAACTCCAGCACGCTCAATCCCTCCGCCTCCTACTCCTTGGATCGCATTTCCGGCATCTTGGCCAAGTACAACGAGACGCGCGTCGTGGTCTCGGGCTTCACCGACAGCACGGGGTCCGACCGCATCAACGAGCCGCTTAGCCAAAGGCGCGCCGACGCGGTTCGCGCCTATTTGATCCGCAGCGGGGTCGCCCCGCAGCGCATTATCGCCCAAGGCTTGGGTTCGTCCGCGCCGATCGCCTCGAACGCCACCGCGGCGGGCCGCCAGCAGAACCGCCGCGTTGAGATCAAGATTATCCCCAACGCCTAAAGGGGGCGAGGGTTCGGCGCCGGGCGCGCGGCCAAGCGGCGGGGTTCGGCCCGCGCTTGGGCGCGCGCCTTTTTTGTAGGCCCGCCATGGGGCCCCGATTCCGGCGCCCGAGCGCCTGCGGCTCAGGCGCTCCGGAAGCCTTTGCGGGGGATGGCGTCCAACGTCAACGAGAAGATTGAGAAAGGCAGCGCATTTTGGAACAGGAAAACAAGGATCAAGAGGCGGCGCCAAGCAACGGCGCTTTGGCCAAATGGGCCGTTTGGGTGGCCGTGATGGCGATTTTGGGCGGTCTTTTGTACACCTGCGGCGCGCCCGCGCATCCCGCGTCCGCCCCCGCCGCCAAGACGGAAGCGGGCGAGGAGCCCGCGCCCTCGGCCGCCTCCGAGGCCGGGGTGCAAGAGGGCGGCGAGGCCGCCTCGCAACAAGCCGCCCCGCAAGAGGCCGACGGCCAAGCGGCGCAGGATGACGCCGATCGCCCCGAAGCCGAAGAGAGCGCGGAGCGGCAGGCCGTGATTGAGGCGGCCCGGCGCGCGGCCGAGGAGCACAACGCCAAAACAGGCGGCGAAGAAGATGCCGCCGCCTCAGAAGAGCGGCCATCCGCGGCGCAAGAGCGGCCATCCGAGGAAATCGAGGCGGCTTCGGCCGATCTCAAAGACGCGCTGTCTCGGTTGGCCGACGGCAACGGCTTGGTTTTCGAGGTGGTTCCCCTGCCCAAAGAGATGGGCGGCGCCAACGGCGAAGGTTACAAGCTGACGTTCAAAAACTCCATCGGCTTCCCCTCGGGCTCATCCAATCCCGACGAAAAATTGCGGGCTTGGTCGAAGCAAATCGCGCAGGCGGTTTCGAAGTACCCCAACGCCCGCGTCGTTGTCGACGGCCACACCGACGCCTCCGGCAACGATGCGATCAACGTTCCGTTGAGCGCCAAGCGCGCCGAGGCCGTGAAAGCTCTGCTCGTCGCCAACGGCGTCGCGGCGGATGGCGTGACGGCCAAGGGGCATGGGTCGGCCGATCCCATCGGCGACAACGCCACCGAGGAGGGCAAGCTGGCGAATCGACGCGTGGAGTTGACCGCTTATCTGATGTGAGCGCGATGCAAGCGGCGCGGGCTCGATGTGCGCCTCGGCGCCGCGCCGCGCGGTGCGGCGGCGCGCATCGGGCGCGGCGCGTTGGAAAGGCCGTTGAACCCTGCCGGGTCGGATGAGGCTCTCTCACGCCGCAGCCCGGAAAGAAGAAAAAAGCCCGCATGCTCCGCCTGCGGGCTTTTTTTTGTCGCGCCAAGAGGGCGAAGCGGGGGAAAGGCGGCGCAAGCCAAAGGCGGCGCGGCTTGGGCAGGCGAAGCGGCCCGGGAGAGGAAGGAGCGGGCGCGGCGCGGAAAGAGCGGGGGC
>CAJPTP010000163.1 GCA_905373555.1 uncultured Francisella sp.
CCCACACCCCCGCCCCCGCCAAAACGCACAAGGCGACGTTGGCGCGGGTGATGGACGAGCCGAAAAACAGATAGCCCGCGATGATCACCGACAAGGGCTCGACGCCGAGCATCGCCACGGCGCTGGAAGCCGACGTCAGGCTCAAGCCCCACATCTGCAGCCCAAAGCACGCGGCGTTGAGCAGGGCGATGGCGCAGGCGTGGCCCATCATGTCCTTGGGGAAGCGGGCGAAGGCGCCGCGCATGAACGGCGCCATGATCAGCGCCGAAACGAAGAGCCGAAGCTCCGCCAGCATGAACGGATCGACGCTTTGCAGCGCCGTCTTGCCCACGACAAACGACGTGCCCCACAGCAGCCCCGCCAACAACAGAAAGAACATACCCCCCCACCGCAACGGGGCCTTGGCGGCGAACCGACCGCCCTTTGCCAAGACTCAAGCCCGGGCCCCCGGCCCGCAAAGCCCTCCCCCAACCGAACGAACCCAACCCAATCTATCCCAAGCCAACCCGGCTCGCCCCAACCGAGCCCGGGCCCCTTGCCCGCCTCGGCTCGGCTCGGTTCGGCTCGACTCGGGGCCGGCTATGACGACGCCCGCAGCATCCGCTCGCCGCGACCGATCCCCGCGGCGCCCGTGCGCACGGTTTCGAGGATCGAATCCTCCCCGAACAGCTCGACAAAGGCGTCGAGCTTGTCGGTCGAGCCCGTCATCTCGATGGTCAAGGTCTTGTCCGAGACGTCGACCACGCGGCCGCGGTAAATCTCGCACATGCGCATGATCTCGTCGCGGTCTTTGCCCAAGGCGCCGAGCTTGATCAGCATCAGCTCGCGCTCGACGTGGCGCACGTCGGTCAGATCCACGACCTTGACCACGTCGATGAGCTTGTTGACCTGCTTGGTGATTTGCTCGATGACGTCGTCGTCGCAGTGCGTGACGATGGTGAGCCGCGACAGCGTCGAGTCCTCGGTGGTCGAGACGTTCAGCGAGTCGATGTTGTAGCCGCGCGCGGAGAACAACCCCACGACCCGGCTCAAGGCGCCGGCCTCGTTTTCCATCAACAAGGACAGAACGCGGCGAATGCTTTTTTTGTCGCTCATGGCACGCTCCTTGTGTCGTAGTTGCGGCTGTTGGGGTTATTGACCTTGGAGTCGGCCTTGCTCTCGCGCATGTGCGGCGGCAGCACCATCTGCTCCAAGCCGTCGCCGTTGCCCACCATCGGCAGCACGTTTTCTCTCGGGTCGCACACGAAATCCATCAGCACGAGCCGGTCTTTCATCGCCATCGCCTCGCTTAGCGCAGGCTCGACGTCGGAGGGCCTCTCGATGCGCATGCCCACATGCCCGTAGGCCTCCGCAAGCTTCACGAAGTCGGGCAGGGAATCGGCGAAGTGCGTCTCGGAGCAGCGATTCTCGTAATAAAACTCCTGCCACTGGCGCACCATGCCCAAATAATCGTTGTTGAGCAAAACGATCTTGACCGGGATGCCGTACTGCTTGCAGGTGCCCAACTCTTGGATGTTCATCTGCAGCGAGCCGTCGCCCGTGACGCACACCACGTCTTGGTCGGGGTTGCCGATCTTGGCGCCGATGGCGTAGGGCAGCCCCACGCCCATGGTGCCCAAGCCGCCCGAGTTGATCCACTGCCGCGGGCGGGTGAAAGGATAGTGCTGGGCGGCGAACATTTGATGCTGGCCGACGTCGCTGGTGACGATCGCGCCGTTGCGCGTGACTTTGGCCAAGGCGCGGATCACCGCCTGAGGCTTGATGACATCGCCCGTCTCGTCGAAGCGCAGGCAGTCGCGGGCGCGCCACGCCTCGATGCGCTCGCGCCAAGCCTTGAGCGCCTCATGGCCGATGACCAGCTCCCGCTCCTTCCAAAAGGCCAAGAACTCCTGCAGCACGCACTTCACGTCGCCCACGATGGGGATGTCGGCGCGCACCCGCTTGGAGATGCTGGACGGGTCGACGTCGACATGGATGATCTTTTTGGGCGCGGCCAAAAACTTCGACGGCACGGACACGACGCGGTCGTCGAAGCGGGCGCCCAAGGCCAGCACGACGTCGGCGTTTTGCATCGCCAAGTTGGCCTCGTAGGCGCCGTGCATGCCCACCATCCCCAAAAACCGCGGGGATGTCTCGTCGTAGCAGCCCAAACCCATCAACGTGCCCACGCACGGCACGTCGAGCAGGTCGACCAGCTCGCGCAGCTCGCACGAGGAGTTGGACAGGTTCACGCCGCCGCCGAAGTACACCAAAGGCCGGCGCGCCGCGGCGAACGCTTGGGCGGCCTTCTTGATCTGCCCCGTGTGGCCGCGCTCGATGGGCTGATAGGAGCGAATCGAGATCTCGCCTTGGGGGTAGCTGAACTTGTACAAGGCCTGCGTCACGTCCTTGGGCACGTCGATCACGACGGGGCCCGGCCTGCCCGTGCGGGCGATGTGGAAGGCCTTTTTGATCGTCATGGCCAAGTCATCCACGCGCGTGACCAAGAAGTTGTGCTTCACGCACGGCCGAGTCACCCCGACGGTGTCGACCTCCTGGAACGCGTCGGAGCCGATGGCGGGCGTGCCCACCTGCCCCGAGATGACGACGATGGGGATGGAGTCGGAATAAGCGGTGGCAACGCCCGTGACCGCGTTGGTCGCCCCCGGCCCCGAGGTCACGATCGCCACGCCCACGCGCCCGGTGGAGCGGGCGTAGGCGTCGGCCGCATGCACCGCGGCTTGCTCGTGACGCGTGAGAATGTGATCGAAAGCCTTGAGCTGGTAGATCGCGTCATAGATCTCCAGCACCGCCCCTCCCGGGTAGCCGAAAACGCGCTCGACGTTCTCGGCCTTCAGACTTTGCACGATGATTTGCGCGCCTGATATTTGCATGGTCGCCTCTGCAACAAGTAGCGAAACTGGCCAAAAGAGCGACGCCTTGGCGTCTTTCCGCCGCAAGGCCGGGCAGCGATTTAGGGTACGCGCGCCGGACTTGGGATGGCGATCGCCCGATCTACCATCGTGTCGCTAGTTGGGCCCCGCGCGGGGCCGATGAAAAAACCGCAAAAAGCAAAATACAACAGGGAAAGCTGCAACACCAAAAAGAAATTGTAAGAACAAAAACCTGAACGGCCGGCAAGCGATCGGCGGCGCCCCATGCCGTCAAAGCCATCGAAAAGCCGACGACGACGGCAGGCCCATGCCGATCGAGGAAAGCCGACAAGCCAAGGCCCGGGGCAAAAACGCGCCGTCGGGCGCGCGGATCCGGCCCGCGCGCCGATCCTCCCGGCCGATCCTCCCGTCTTGCCCGCGGCCTCCCCGTCTTTCTTTCCTATCTATAGTTGGATAGGGCGAACAAAACAAGAAAAAAACAAATATAGGGCAAAACAAAGTCAAAAAGAACAAAGAAACGCACAAAACGCGGAAACCGATGCAAAATGCGCCCGGGCGTTTGGCGCCGGCTTTTGCGCGCCCGCCGAATTGATGCGCCGCCGCGCGGGTTCGAGGCGCGATTTTGCGCGCGGCGCCTTGCCGTTTCCGGCCGATCCTGCCTCGAAACAAACGCCGGCGCCCCGCGCCGCAGCCCGGGGTCGGGCCGACGCAACGCAGGCTATTTTAGCCCCGGCCCGAAACCGGCGGGCGGTATAATTTCGGAGCCCGGGCAGGCGGCCTTGGAAGGCCGCATCGGCGCGCCCGCCGCGCCCGGCGCCGCCGCTTCCCCCC
>CAJPTP010000164.1 GCA_905373555.1 uncultured Francisella sp.
ACCTGCCTTCAAGAGGCATTGGCGGCGACGGGCGAGAATTACGCCGAGGATTTCATCGAGGCCATGTTTGCGCAGGCCAAACGCAACGCCGGCCGAACCCCGCGCTGAAGCCGGCGCCGGCGCCGGATCGGGCGCCGCCATGGCGCGCCCGCCAAGCGGAAACGCATCAACCTGTTGAAGACGCCTTCTGCCTTTTTTGCCAAACCCAGGGTTGATTTTTCGGACGAAACCCCCATCTCGGGTTTGCCTTGGAGGGCGCCTGGATTGAATCGGCGCAAAGCGGGCATTCGGCAATTTGACGGGGCGCGGCGCCATGCCGCGCCTTGAATCGAGAGCGAGCGGGTACAATGGGCGCGCTTTTGCGCCCAAGCCCCATTGAACGAAGGGAACGCGGGCGGGCGATGATTTTTCCCGCCCAAAAACAACGGCCGGCGACAGGCCGAGCGCTCCCGTCAAAAAAACCTAGGAGAGCATCAACACATGAAAAAATCTCAAATTCTGACGCTGGCAACCATTGCGGCCATGAGCGCCTCGGCTTTCGCAGACGGCGGCATCAAAGTCAAGATCGACAACGCCTACGCGCTCCCGACGGCCGACCAGGTGCCCGTCAGCGGCGTTTTTGCCGACATCACCAACCGCTCCGGCAAAGACATCTACCTCTTGGGCGCCAGAACCGACGCCTCTTTGGACGTTGAGCTTCACGAAACCGTGATGGAAGGCGACGTCATGAAGATGCGCCCCGTCTCAGCCGTCAAGATCGGCAAGGGCGAGACTTTCAGCCTCAAACCGGGGGCGCACCACATCATGCTCAACCGCGTTTTGGAGCCCTTGCGGGAAAACGCGAAGTTTGAGGTCGAATTCATCTTTGCCGACGGCGACGGCGTGTTCCCCGCCCATGTCGAGGACGAGGACGCCAAGGTGGTCGTGCGCCAGGTCACAGCGGAGTCCGGCATGGACATGGGCAAAATGAACCATGACATGGCGGCGGAACCCGCCAAGGCGAAAGCCATGGACAAACCCGCCAAAGCCGAGAAGGGCAAGAAAGCCGCCAAGGCCGAGCCCATGAAGGCCGAAGCCGCCAAGGCTGAGCCCGCCAAGAAAGAGAGCAAGTAATCTCTCTCATGCTGCAATCGGCCCAAGGCCAAACGAAAAAAGCGGGGTTTTCCCCGCTTTTTTTTTGCGAGCGCAAAAGCGGCTTGATCGCCGCGGCGATCGCGCCGTTCCTGCGCAAGCGAGAAATGCCGGCCGCTCGCTTAAAATTGACGTGGAAACCCGATGAGGGTGGGGGCGGCGCCGAACTTGACAGCGAATCCCCGAATCAGCCCAAATTGGGCGTAAACCGCAGCCCGGGAAAATCTTCGGCGACTCATTTTCCCCGGACCGTCTTCAAGGGAGAAAAGACCATGCCCGCCCCAACCGGAAAAAACGCGATCATCGTTCACTCCGAGGGAGCCCTGACCGTTTGGGCCGCCTCGGCGTTTTCCGACAACTACGTGTGGCTCATCGGCCTGGGCGACAAATGGCTTGCCGCCGTCGACCCCGGCGATTGCTCCCAAGCCGCCGCTTTTTTGGAAAGCCGCGGCGATCTCGCTTTGCGCGAAATTTGGGTCACGCACGAGCACGACGACCACACGCGCGACGCCTTCAAACTCAAAAACTTCGCCGAAGGGCTCAACGCCATCCGGCTTGGCCAAGCCGCGGCGCCCGTCGCGATGCGCGCCGATCCCGCTTTGCGCTGGGATGACGGCGGCGCGTCGCTTTCGCGCGAGCGCAGCTTGCCGTTGGGGTTTCGCGCGACGATGGAGCCCACGCCCGGCCACACGCTGCATTGCGTCTCGCACATTCTCACCGAACCCGGGCCGAACGGCAGAAAGCACGTGTTTTGCGGCGACGCTTTGTTCGCCGCGGGAGCCGGGCGAATTTTCACGGGCACGGCCCAACAGGCTTTCGAGTCGTTTCGTTTTTTCGCCTCGCTTGACGATCGCGACTTGCTGTACCCCGCGCACGAGTACACGCGAAACAACCTGCGCTTCGCGCTTGAGATCGAGCCCGGCAACAAGGAGATCGAAAAGCGTTTGGACACTTTGGCCACCCCCTCGCTGCCGACGACCGCGGGCTTGGAAAAGCGCACCAACCCATTTTTGCGCTGCTCGCAAGATTCCGTGCGCGCGGGCCTGCTCAAGCGCGGCGCGATTGAGCGAACCGCCTCGGATTTGGAGGTCTTCGCGGCCCTGCGCCGGTTGAAAGACGATTGGCGCTAAGCGCAAACGCCCACTCGGCGCCGATCGCCTGGAAACCGCGCGCCTTTTTCCCGGCTTCCTCTTGCCCAAGCGCGGCTTCGGTCTTGCAAAGCGCCCGCGGCCCCGTATTTCGCGGCGTCGGCTCAAAGACGGCGGCCGAAGCCCAAAAGGCGGCCGAAACCGTCGGTTTTTGCTACAATTTCCGTCCGCCATTGTTCCAATCCCCCATGCGGCGCCAAATGAGCCGACCCCGGCCATGCGGCGCCGAACGGATCCGCCTCAAGCGCATGAGCTGGCGGCCTAGGCCGGGCGCCCCTTTCGGGCCCAAGAGCGCTTTGGCTCGGCGCGCGTCTTTGCCGACGCTTCGAGCAAAGCGCAAACCGCCAAGGCGGCCCACATGGGTTGGCCGCCCGGATTTGCCGTCATGGCCGCCCTTCGGCCGCATGGTTCGTTTTCTGTTTCGTTTTCTGTTTCGTTTTCTTTTTTCTCTTCCCCACTTCGCATGCAAACAAATATTCAAACCGCCTTGGCTGCGGGCCATCAAATTTGGGTCGACCACCTTTCCCGCGATTTTTTGCGCTCCGGCCAATTCCGATCTTGGCTGGACAAAGGCGTCACCGGACTGACGTCCAACCCTTCCATTTTTTTGAAGGCGATCGGGCGCAAAGACGATTACGACGAGCTCAAAAGCCTCAACCCCGGCGAAAAAGCGGCGGTCGCGCTGATTGACGCCATGTCGGCCGACGTGCGCGAGGCCGCGCGACAAATGACCGCCCTGCACGCCCAAAGCAACGGCGAACAAGGCTACGCCAGCATCGAGCTCAACCCGCGCTTCGCCAACGACGAACGGTTGGCTTTGGGCGAGGCGCTGTATATCCGCCGGCGCATGGGCGAGCAAAAGAACTTCATGATCAAAATCGCCTCCAACGAGACCGGGGCGCGCTGCTGCGAAATGCTCGGCCGTTTGGGCTTCAACGTCAACATGACGCTGATCTTCAGCGTCGAGCGGGCGCTGCAGCTTTTGGAGGCTTGGCAAAGGGCCATGGTCTGGCGCAAAGCCAATGGCTTGGATCCGACGGCGCAGCGCATGGTTCTAAGTTTCTTCGTCTCGCGCATCGACGTGGCCTTGGAGCCCAAGCTGCCTCGGGATCTCAAATGGAAAGTCGCCGTCGCTTATGCGCGCAAGGCATACGGCGAGTGGGACTATTTCTTCCAAAACAAAACTTGGCAAGAGACGCTGGCCGACGTTCCCCGCCCCAAGCTGCTGTGGGCGTCGACCGGCGCCAAACGGCCCGAGCAGTCTCCCACCCTGTACGTCGACGCGCTCATCAGCGCAAACACCGTCGACACCCTGCCCGAAAAGACGCTCCAAGCGTTTTTGGACAAAGGCGACCCCGCCCCGAAATTTTCGGGCTGCGACGACGACTGCCGGCTCATTCTGTTTCGCGC
>CAJPTP010000165.1 GCA_905373555.1 uncultured Francisella sp.
GGGGAAATAGCGAAGTGAGCGACGCGAACGCGAACCCGAACACGATTTTCGTGCTCAACGGGCCGAATTTGAATTTGCTCGGCAAACGCGAGCCCGAGCTGTACGGAACGGTGGGCTTGGCGCAAATCGAGGCCGATTTGCGCCGCCGCCTCGAAGGCGGGCCGTACGGCCTGCGCTTTGAGCAAACCAATGACGAGGCCGAGGCTTTGGGCTGGATCCACGAGCATTTGGATCGGCCCTACGCGTTTTGCGTCGTCAACCCCGGGGCGTGGACGCACACGTCGGTGGCCTTGCGCGACGCCTTTTTGGGCGTGAGGCTGCCTTTCATCGAGGTGCACTTGACCAATATTTTCGCGCGCGAGCCCTTTCGCCGGCATTCTTATCTGTCCGACGTGGCCGAGGGCGTGATCAGCGGCTTGGGGGCGGATGGCTACGCCTGCGCCTTGGATTGCGTCGTGCGCCGGCTGCGGCAAAGGGACGCCCGTTCGGGCGCGGAGAAAGAAAATCGCTGAGCTTCCGGACATGCCCGCGCCAAGGCGCGGCGCGCCTCCGAGCGCGGAGCGAAAAGCTGCGCCGCTTGGCGGCCTGAAACGAGAAAGACAGATGGACCTAAGAAAACTGAAAAAGCTGATTGATCTTGTCAAAGAATCGGGCATCGCCGAGCTGGAGGTCACCGAGGGGGAGGAGAAGGTGAGGATCACCTTGAGCTTCCCGCCGACGAACGCGCCCGCGCCGCCCGCCTACACGTTGGGCGCGGCGGGCATGCCGCTGCCATTCGCCCAAGGCGCCGCCGCGCCCGCGCCCGAAACGCGAACCACGCCCGCGCCCGAGAGCGACGACGTGCCCGCCTACCCCGACGAGAAGCTGATCAAGTCGCCCATGGTCGGCACCTTCTACCGCGCGGCCTCGCCCGCCGCGGCGCCCTTCGTCGAGGTGGGCAAGGCGGTCAAGGAAGGCGACACGGTCGCCATCATCGAAGCGATGAAGCTGATGAACGAAATCGTGGCGGACAAGTCCGGCGTCATCAAGGCGGTGCTGAAGGACAACGCCGAGCCCGTCGAGTTCGGCGAGCCCCTGTTTGTCATCGAGTGACCCGGCCGTTCGCCAACCAATCTACGGATCGTTCATGTTCAAGAAAATTATGGTCGCCAATCGCGGCGAGATTGCGCTGCGCATTCTGCGCGCATGCCGCGAGATGGGCATTCATTGCGTCGTGGTGCACTCCGAGGCCGACAGGGACGCCTTCTACGTCAAGCAGGCCGACGAGTCGGTTTGCATCGGCCCCGCGCCGTCCTCGCGCAGTTATCTCAACATTCCCGCGATCATCGCCGCGGCCGAGGTCACGGGATCGGAAGCCATCCACCCGGGCTACGGTTTTTTGTCTGAAAACGCCGACTTCGCCGATCGCGTCGAGCAGTCCGGCTTCGTGTTCATCGGCCCGCCCGGCAACGTCATCCGGGCCATGGGCGACAAGGTTTCCGCCAAGAGATTGATGATCGAGTCGGGCGTGCCGTGCGTCCCGGGCTCCGACGGGGCCTTGGGCGACGATCCCGACGAGATCATGCGCATTGCCCAAGACGTGGGTTATCCCTTGATCATCAAGGCGTCGGGCGGCGGCGGCGGGCGCGGCATGCGCGTGGTCAACGGGCCGGATGAGCTTCTTTCGGCCGTGGAAACCACCAAGTCCGAGGCCAACGCGGCTTTCGGCAACCCCGCCGTCTACATGGAGCGCTTCCTGCGCAACCCGCGCCACGTCGAAATGCAGGTGATGGCCGATTCCTTCGGCGACGCGGTGTTTCTGTGCGAGCGCGATTGCTCGATGCAGCGGCGCAACCAAAAAATCATCGAGGAGGCGCCGGCGCCCGGCATCACCGCCCGCCAGCGCAACCGCATCGGCCAGCTGTGCGTGGACGCCTGCAAGCGCATCGGCTATCGCGGCGCGGGCACTTTCGAGTTCCTCTACGACAACGGCGAATTCTTCTTCATCGAAATGAACACCCGCGTGCAGGTCGAGCATCCCATCACGGAGCTCATCACGGGCGTGGACATTGTCCAAGAGGGCATTCGCGTCGCGGCGGGGCTGCCTTTGAGCGTCAAGCAGTCGGATATCACGCCGCGCGGGCACGCGATCGAGTGCCGCATCAACGCCGAGGATCCCTACACGTTCATCCCCAGCCCCGGCCAAATCGAGCGCTACCACTGCCCGGGCGGCCCCGGGATTCGGGTGGACACCCACCTGTACCAAGGCTACGTCATCCCCCCCTACTACGACAGCCTGATCGCCAAGCTGTGCAGCTACGGCAAGGATCGCAAAAGCGCCATCGCCAAAATGCGCGTCGCTTTGAGCGAATTTCTGATTTCCGGCATCAAGACCAACATCCCCTTGCACAGGGAGTTGATGGAAAAGTCTGATTTTGTCGCGGGCAAACAGTCCATCCATTACTTGGAGGGGTGGCTGAAAGAGCGCAAGGCGGATTGACGGCCGCCTGCTTCGGCTTGGCCCGTTTTTTTCGGCGGGTCTTGCGTAGGGCGCGGCTTGGGCCTGCGGGCGCGGCGACGGTCGCTTCCGCGGGTTTTTTGTTGGTCGGATCGGCCTCTTTTCAAGCCTTCTTTTTGCTGAACCGGCTCGGCGCGCGCCGACGAAAGGCTGACGATGGAATTTTTCGAAATTGCCCTGGATTTGCCCGAGAAGTTCGCCGAATCCTTCACCGACATGGCGATGGAGATGGGCGCGATGAGCGCCTCCATCGAGGATGCGGATTTGGGCAAAGACTGCGAAAAGCCGATTTACGGCGAGCCCGGGGAGGGCTTGGGCCGGTATTGGCCGCATTGCCGGGTGCGTTGCCTGTTTTCCGACAAGGCGGCGGGCCGCGGCGCGGTCGACGAGGCGTTGCGCCAATTGGGCGTCGGGTCCGTCCGAACCTTCGAAAGCGACGTGCCCGAGCGCGACTGGGTGCGGCTCAACCGCGAGCAGTTTCAGCCGATCAAGGTGGCCGACGGCTTTTGGATCGTGCCCAGTTGGCTGGACAACCCGCAGCCCGGCGCCGCCACCTTGACCTTGGATCCCGGCTTGGCCTTCGGCACGGGCTCGCATCCCACGACCATGCTGTGCCTGCGTTGGCTCAATGAAACCGTGTTGCGCGGCTTGGGGCAAAGCGTCTTGGATTACGGCTGCGGCTCGGGGGTTCTGGCCATCGCGGCGATGCTGCTGGGGGCGAAATGCGCCGACGGGGTCGACGTCGACCCGCAGGCGATCGAGGCGTCCGAAGCCAACGCCAAGGCCAACGGCGTGAGCGTCGGGCTGTATATGGCCGACGATTTCAAAACAGGCCGCAAGCCATACGATTTGGTTGTGGCGAACATTTTGGCCAACCCGCTGCGCGCCTTGGGCCCCTTGCTGGCCGCCCATGTCGCCCCGGGCGGCCGCATCGCTTTGTCCGGGATCCTTTGGCGCCAAAGCGAGGAGATGGCGGGGATCTACTCGCAGTGGTTCGAGGGCGTCGAATGCCGCCGTTTGGATGACTGGGCCTTGATCACCGGCAAGAAAAAAGCCTGACGGTTCGATCCGCGGCGATCTGCCTTGGGCATCCGGCGCTCGGCCGCTCCGCCCCCGCCGTTGGCCCAAAAAAAGGGCCCGGGGCGGGGCGCGTCGACCCGTTCGCCCGCGGCGTTTCCGCCGCCC
>CAJPTP010000166.1 GCA_905373555.1 uncultured Francisella sp.
GGGCGGAAGCGGGGGCAAAGCGGGGGCCCTTGTCCGACGCCCGGGCGGGCGCCCGCGAAGAAAGGCGATTCGCCCCCGAGGCGCCGGCCAAGCCCGGCGCAGCGGCGCCCCGCGCGCCGTCGGATCCCGGATTGGCGCCGCCGGAGCCCATGGATCCCATGGACGCCATGGCCCCCATGGATCCCGCGGATCCCATGGGCGCCGGGGTTGCGCCGGGCCCCAAGGCGGGCTGCGCGCCCGGCGCGATCGAGCCCAACACGGCGCCTTTGGCGGCCCGGGCGTCGATGCGGCCCAAGGGTTGGGGTTGTTGGCCGGGAGTCTTGATGCGGGCGTAGCGCTGCCCGTAGCGGCTGCGCGAAAGATCGGGCCGGGCGTAGGGGCCCGGGCCCGGCGCCGCTCCGGGCGCGTATCCCGGGGCGCCGTAAGGGCCGGGGCCCGAAGCGAAGGCGGGCGGCTCGGCCGAGGCCGGGGCGCAAAAACAAGCCGCGGCGGCGGCAAGGGCGAAAGCGATGCGCGCCGCTCCCGCGGCGAGGGTCAGGCGAAACTGGGGCAATGCAATCTCCAAAGGCGAGGGATCAAAAGCAAATCTAGCGCGCCGCCCCCGATTTGCCGGGATCCGGCGCCGGGCCCGCGTCGGCGGGGCTTTCCGACCAATCGAACAGCGTGGCGCCAAAGCCGCGGCGGGCGTAGGCGCGCAGCCTTTCTTTGGCTTTGGCCTGCGATTCGCGGTTGCGCCGCGTGACGTCCAGCACGTAGGGGAAAGGCCCCAAGGCGTGGATCGCGTCGGAATAATTGAACAAAAACAGGGCGTCCTCGGGCTTGTCGGCGGCCTTGTTGGGCGCCCACAGCGCCGAAAGGCCGCCGACCCGGTCCCAAGGCTGCGCGATCAGGTCGTGGGGAATGAAGCAGCCGCCGCGGGCCCAAAGCAGCGCGCTCGCGTCGCGCAGAAACTTCAGGTCGTCGGTGGCCAAGACAAAGCCGCCCGCGCGGGCGCGCATCTTGGGGGCGGAGCGGGCGAAAAAAGCCAGCGGGTCGGACACGCGATAAAGGTTGAGGACTTTTTTCATGCGCCTTTCCCTTTGTCTCCCGAAGCCCCGCGCGCTTTGGGCTCGGCCTCGGGCGCTCCGGCGCTTCGGCCTGCGGCGCGAGGTTTGCCTTGGGGCTTGATCCAAGGCCCAAGCAGCAGGCGGGCCAGGCGCGCCGCGAGCGCGGCCGGGCCGCCCGGATCGGGCTTCGCGGGATCCAAGGTTGGGCCGTCAGCGGTCTTTGGCGCCTTTGTCGCGCCCGCCATCCCCGCCGCGCTCGTTTTTGTGGCTTTTGCCGGATTTGTCGCGCTTGTCGCGCTTGTCGGATTCGTCGTCTTTGCCGGCGTTGCCGCGGCCCTGCGTTTTTTTGTCGGCGCGAACGCCCCGCGCCGGACTTTTGGAAGGCGATTTGCCCTTGCCCGAGCCCAAGCCCTTGCGCTCCGACTCGCTGTGTTTGCCGCCGCCGTCGGCTCCGATCGCGATCGCGCCCGCGGCCGGGTCGGACAAGGCCGCCGAAGCCGCCGAGGCTGCCGGGGCTGCCGGGGCGGGCAGATCCAGCGGCTCCATGCCGATTTCGCCGTCGTCGGCGCCGCCGCTTTCGATTTTGGCGCGCGCGATGCTGCCCGACAAGCCGCGCGTGACGCTTTCGTCGCAGGCGTCGAGCATGAGCCTGCCGATCAAATCGGGCCCGCCTTTCCGGCCCAAGGCGGAATCCTCGGCCCCGGGATCCTCGGCGGCGCGCTCGTCGGCCAAGTCGAGCAGGAACCGGGCGATCAGCCGCAGCGGCCTGCCCGTGGGGGCCTTTTTCTTGCCCCCCTTCCAAGCGGTGCCCGCGACATCGATGTGCGCCCACTTGCAGCCTTCGGCGAAGCGCTCCAAAAACAGCGCCGCGGTGCAAGAGCCCGCGGGGCGCCCGCCCGAGTTGCTCAGATCCGCGACCGGGCTTTCGATCAAGCTCGCGTACTCCTCATCCAAGGGCATGCGCCAGACCCGGTCCAAGACGCGCTCGCCCGCGGTTTGCAGCTTTTGCGCCAGACCCTCGTCGTTGGAGTACAGCCCGGAAAACGCCGCGCCCAAGGCCACGACGCAGGCGCCCGTCAAGGTGGCGGCGTCGACGATGAGCGCCGGGTTGCGCTTGGCGGCGTAGCTCAAGGCGTCGGCCAAAAGCAGCCGGCCCTCGGCGTCGGTGTTGACGATCTCGACGCTCAAGCCCCCCATGCCGCGCGCGACGTCGCCGGGCTTGTTGGCCGAGCCCGACGGCATGTTCTCGCACAGCGGGGCCAGGCATAGGATGTTCAAAGGCAGCCTGAGCCGCGCGGCCAAGCCGGTCGCCGCGACCATCGAGGCGGCGCCGAGCATGTCGAATTTCATCTCGTCCATCGCCGCGGGCGGCTTGAGCGAGACGCCGCCCGAGTCGAAGGTGACGCCCTTGCCCACCAAAACGATCGGGGGATCTTTGGGGTCGGGGGCGCCGCCGTAGGCGATCTCGACGAAGCGCGCGGGGGTTTGCGAGCCCGCCGCGACCGACAAAAACAACCCCATGCCCAGCCGCTCGCAGTCCAGCTCGTTGAGCGCCTTGAACTTGCAGGGTTTCTTTTGCGCGTATTGCTTGGCCATGTCGGCGAAGCGCTCGGGCGTGAGCTTGTTGGCGGGCATATCGCCCGTTTTGCGGACGAAGCTTTCGGCCTCGGACAGCGCCATCGACCGCTCGAACGCTTGGCTCAAGCCCCCCCGGGCGTCGGCGTCGGGGTCAAACTCGAAGCCGATCAGCTCGGGCGCCGCCGCCTTGGGCTCGCTTTTGTACAGGTCGAACGAATAGGTCGCCTCGTCGGCGACGGCCATCCAAAGCCCCATGAGCCGATCCGCCAAAGCTTGGGACATGGCGCCGAAGGTCAGCCGCGCCGTTTTGCGCCGGCTCGACTTCATCCACTCGACCGCTTGGGCCATGGTTTTGGCCAAGGCCGCGAAATCCCGGCCCAGCTGCGCGTCGCTCAGTCTTTCGCCCGAGGCCGAGCGGGCGGCGCCGCGCGCGACCGGGCCCGAGCCCGAGCCCGAGCCCGATCCGTCGGGGCCGGCCAAGCCGGCTGGGCCCGCCTCTTCCCCGTCTTCGGGTTCGAAGGGGTCGCGCCGAATCAGCAGCGCCGCGACGTTGAGCAAGCCGTCGGCGTCGGCCGCGGCGGCCGCGCCGAACCAAGGTTTGAAGCCCGCCGTCAGCGGCTCGGGAACGGCGCCCGCGCCGCTTTTTTTCGCCGCGCCTTTGCGCGGCGACTTGTCGGCCCCCGCTTCGGCCTTCGACAGGGCTTGCGCCATTGCATCGCGCGCGGACTCGTTGGCCAAAGCCGTCGCCAGCGCCCCCGCCTGGGCGCCGTGGCGCGTGGCGACGATCGCCGCCGCCTCTTGGGCGAAGCCGACGTAAAGCAGCGCTTCCTCGCTCGACTTCAATTTGGCGTGGCGCGTCGTGAACTCGTATTTCATGGTCGTGATGTCCGGTGTGAGATGGATGCCGCGCGGGCCGCCGAAGGGCGCTCGCCCAAAGGCCAAGCCCGCTGCATGCCTCGATCCGCCCAAGCCCGCCTGCGCGGGCCGCAGCCCGCTATAATAGCGCCGCAAGTCGGCGAAACGCCGATTTTTCAAAGG
>CAJPTP010000167.1 GCA_905373555.1 uncultured Francisella sp.
AAGCCCACGGGGCCGCGGGCGTGCAGCTTGTTGGTGGAGATGCCGATTTCCGCCCCCAAGCCGTATTCGAATCCGTCGGCGAAGCGCGTCGAGGCGTTGGCCATGACCGAGGACGAATCCACCTCGCGCAGAAAGCGCGCGATGCGGGAGGCGTTTTCGCTCACGATCGAGTCGGTGTGCTTGGAGCCGTATTTGTTGATGTGCGCGATGGCCTCGTCGAGCGAATCCACGACCTTGACGCTTAAGATCGGCGCCAGGTATTCCGCGCTCCAATCCTCCTCGGTCGCGGGTTTCAAGGCCCCCACGAAGAGCTTCATCATGCGCTCGTCGCCTCGGATTTCGACGCCCAGTGAGCTTAAGCGCACCGCCAAGTTGGGCATGACGTCGCGCAAGCGCGAAGCATGCACCAGCAAGGTTTCCATGGTGTTGCAGGTGCCGTAGCGCTGCGTTTTGGCGTTGATGACGATCGTTTCGGCCTTTTCGGCGTCGGCGAATTCGTCGATGTAGACGTGGCACACGCCGTCGAGGTGTTTGATCACAGGGATTCGGGTCTCGGCCATGACCGTTTTGATCAGCCCCTTGCCGCCGCGCGGAATGATCACGTCGATGCAGCGGTCTTGCTTGAGCATCGCGCTCACGGCGGCGCGGTCGGTGGAGTCGATCAGCAGCGCAGAGTCGGGGTTGAGGCCCGAGTCGATCAGCCCTTGGCGGAAGAGGCGGGCGATCGCCTCGTTGGTGCGAATCGCCTCCTTGCCGCCTTTAAGCAGGCAAGCGTTGCCGGATTTGATGCACAGCGACGCGGCCTCGGCCGTGACGCCGGGCCGCGCCTCGTAGATGATGCCGATCACGCCGATGGGCACGGTCATCTTGCCGACCGAGATGCCGGACGGCAGAGGGCGCATCCCCCCGATCGCCCCCACGGGGTCGGGCAAGGCGGCGACTTGGCGCAGGGATTCGCCCATGCGCTCCGCCCCCGCCCGATTCAGCGTGAGCCGGTCGATGAAGGCTTCCGAAAGATTGGCTTTTTCCGCCTCTTCCACGTCCAGGGCGTTTTGCTCCAGCACCGAATCGATGCGGTCTTCCAACAACTCGGCCGCGCGAAGCAGCGCCCGGTTTTTGGCGGCCGTCGTCGCTTTGGCCGCGTCGGCCGAGGCGGCTTTCGCCCTCAGCGCCAACTCCTCGATCAGTTGGGCGACGCTTTTGTCCTTGTCCTTGTCGTTGCTCATTTCTGCGCTCGCTTCTTCCCGCATGGGAAAAGTTGGTATGCCTGCGCCCGGCGCGGCTCCGTCTTGCCGTCGGCGTTTGCTTCTGCTTCTGCTTCTGCGTCTGCGCCGGCGTCTGCCTGCGTTCCGGCCGGCGCCTTGCGCGCCGGCGCCGCGTGTGTTTTTCGATTGCGGCGAGGGGACTTTTCGATCGCCGCGCCCGATTGTTTCTCTTGATCGGGCGGCAGTCCTAACGGGCGGATTTGGTCTCGCGCTCGCGTCTGCAATCGCCCCAAGAAATTTTTTCGCCCTTGGCCAATGCCTGCCGGTAAGCGACCAAAGCGTCGGGGGCGACGCCGATGGCGGGGCCTTGGGCGTCGAGCGTTTCCAGCGACGGCCCGTCCAGCGCCCCTTCCTCGACGACTCCGATGAACTTGGCGTCGAGCCGCAGGCGCCGCAGCGATCGCATCCGGGCCAACCCCGCGCCGATTTTGCCGATTCTGTCGGCGAAGATTTCCAAAAACTCCCAGCCGCAGCGTTCGACCCAGTCGCCGTCGAACAGCTCGTCCCACGCCTTGTCCCAAGACGTCACGCAAAGGCTGACGCGCTTGAGCCCCGGGTGGGTCAGAAGGGGCTCGACGTCTTGGGGCGAGCCTTTGAGCTTCAGCCGGGCCGCCTCCAGATTGTCCCACTCGTCTAGCCACGGCGCCGCGAACCGGGCGCCCGCGTCGTGCATGTCCAATGCCTTGACGCCCGTCATGCCGCGAACAAAGTCGGGCGGGACGCTTTCCCATTTGCCATCCAAGACCAGCGTTTCGGCTTTCAATGCGCCCTCTTGAGAGAGACGCCCCAGCATCTTGGACGACTTGTCGTCAAGCCCATGGGGAACGGTCAGCCGCAGCGCGCGCAAGAACGGCATGTCGCCCAAGCCCTCGGGCAGGGGGCAAGGCTCGCTGTCTTGGCAGTACAGCCACAGCTCCTTGACCGATGGGAAGGCCGAGGGCGGGGCGAAGTCGCCCCGGCGCGGGCCGTGGGCGTAGCGCAGGAGGTTGAGCTTTTCCACCCGCGGAAAGAGCCGGCCCAAAGCCGTCCAATCCCGCCCATCCGGGGCGACCGACAGCGACAGCTCGCGCACGGCGCCCAAAGCCCCGAAGGCGCGGGCGCCCTCGAAGCCGAAACGCAGGCCCAGCTCTTCTCCGAACTCGCGCAGCGCCTCGGCGTTTTCGGGCTCCAGCGCCAAGGCGTCGCCCTTGCCGATGCGGCCCCACACGGCGGGGTCGGGCGCCTTCAGCGGGCCGACGCCCGCCGCGGGCGCGTTGAGCCTCGAGAGCAAAGGCAGCAGCTTTTCCAATTCCTTGAAGGGATTGTCGAAGGGGTTGCCCGAGACGTCGACGTCGCGCAGGGAGCGAGACCGGCTCAAATCGTCCGGCAGGTAGCCGATTTGGTTGCCCGACGCGTCGAGCTTGCGCAAAGACGGCATGTCCCAGATGCGGTCGGGCAGGGAGGTCAGGCCCGAATCGGCGGCGCAAAGCTCGCGCAGGTTTTTCAAAGCGGTCAGGCCCGCGGGAAGTTTGCGCAGGTTGGGGCAGCCTCGGATCGTGAGCGAGCGCAGCCGCTCCAGCCTAGCGATTCCCAAAGGCAGGGCGCCGGCGGGGCATCGGTCGACGACCAGCTCGCGCAGGGCGGACAACTCGCCCAACCCCTCGCCGAAATCGTCGATTTTGTCCAAGCGCGACAGCACCAGCCGCTCCAAGTTTTTGAGCTCGGCCAAGCCGGCCGGCAGCGCCGAGCAGGGCAGATCGATCAGGCGCAGCTCACGAAGCTCAGGCATCTCCCCCAAGTGCAGCCAATCCAAGCCGCCGTACAGGTCGCCGCCGTTGAGCTCCAAAATCTTCAGGGCGCCCAAGCGCTCAAAGCGCGGCGGCGCCTCCCCGATGGAGCATTTGCTCACGATCAGCCGCTCGACGGAGGGGACGCGCCCGCCCAAATCCGGGATTTCGGCCCCGTAGGGCCCGACGAAGGCGAAGCTGCCGATTTTCAGCGTCTTGAGCTTGGGCAACAGCAAAACGTTTAAAGGCAGAAAGCGGTAACGCGCCCCAAAGTCGGTGCGCAGGTCCAGCGATTCCAAGCTTTCGAGACGGGAGAAAGAATCGGGCAGCGAATCCAGCCTGTGCTGGGCGATCGACAGCCGCTTGAGGTTGACCAACGCCCCGATCGCGTTGGGCAGGCTCTGCAGCAAAGGAATGCGGATGTACAGCTTTTCCAGCTGCGGGGCGAAGCGGATTTCCTCGGGAACGTCGTCGGTCTCGAGCACCAAGGTTTTGAGCGATTCCATGGCGGGAAGAAGCGCCAGCATCCGGTCGCGGTTGCCCTCGTCGATCAGCAGCGTTTCGACGCCCGCCGTGAGCTCTTTTTCCCGGCGC
>CAJPTP010000168.1 GCA_905373555.1 uncultured Francisella sp.
GTGTGGGTCATCGTCGGGGCGCCCGGGGGCTCGGGCGTGAACGTTTGGGGCTGCGCCGTGATTTTGGCCGCGACCTTCTTGACCGCCGTGTGGATGCATCTTTCCAAGAAGATCCTGTATCGGGTCAACTCGGTGACGTTCACCATCGTCAGCGCCGCTTTGAGCGTGGTCGCGGGTTTGCCCATGGCGTTGCTGTTCGCCTCGGACTTGAGCCTGCCCGCCTCGATCGCGGTGTGGGGGCAGATTTTCTACCTGTCGACATTTTGCTCCTTGCTGGCGCTGGCGCTGTGGAACAAGGGCTTGGCCCGCTCCAACCCCAACTACGGCGGGGTGTTTCTGGCCGTTGAGCCCGCGCTGGGCGTGGTCTTGTCCGTGGCGTTTTTGGGCGACCCGCTGACGGTTTCCATCGCCTTGGGCTCGTCCATGGTTTTGCTCGCCACGGCGCTGACCTTCGTTTTGCCGTCGGCCAAGGCCGACCCCAAGCCGCGGGCGAAAAAGGCGCAAGGCGTCTCCTAGCGCCGGGCGCCGGGCGCCGGAGTCGTCCGATCGAGCCGCCCGCTTGAAAGCCCGCTTGAACGGCCCGACCGAAGCCAACCGGGCCGCGCCCGACTCGATCGGCTCGGGCCCGGCTTGGCGGCGCGGTTTGGCTTTGCGGTTTGGTTGCGTATAGAATCGGCCGGTGGCTTAGGCCTCGCGCCGAAAAGACACGTCAAGGGAGCAACGCGCTCCCAATACAGGGGAATATGAAATGAAAGTTTATTACACCGCCGATTGCGATATGTCCGTTTTGCAAGGCAAGACGGTCGCCGTCGTTGGCTACGGCTCTCAAGGCCACGCCCATGCCGCGAACCTCAAGGAATCCGGCGTGAAGGTTGTCGTCGGCGCCCGGCCGGGCAAATCTTGGGACAAGGCCGTCCACGCCGGCCACGACGTGTTCACGGTTCCCGAGGCCGTCAAGCAAGCCGATTTGACGATGATCCTGCTGCCCGACGAAAACCAGCCACAGGTGTACCGCGAGCAGATCGCCCCGAACTTGAAGAAGGGCTCGGCCATCGCCTTTGCGCACGGCTTCAGCATCCATTACGGGCAAATTCGGCCCGCCGCCGATTTGGACGTGATCATGATCGCCCCCAAAGGCCCGGGCCACACGGTTCGCTCCGAGTTTCTCAAAGGCGGCGGCGTGCCCGACCTCATCGCCGTGCAGCAAGACGCCTCGGGCAAGGCCCGCGATTTGGCCTTGGCTTACGCCGCGGGCATTGGCGGCGGCAAGGGCGGCATCATCGAGACCACCTTCAAAAACGAGACCGAGACCGACTTGTTCGGCGAGCAGGCCGTTTTGTGCGGCGGCTTGGTCGAGCTGTGCAAGGCGGGCTTCGAGACCTTGACCGAGGCGGGCTATCCCCCCGAGATGGCTTACTTCGAGTGCGTCCATGAGATGAAGCTCATCGTCGATTTGATCTACGAGGGCGGCATCGCCAACATGAACTACTCGATTTCCAACAACGCCGAGTTCGGCGAGTACACATCCGGCCCCAAGGTCATCAACGACCAATCCCGCGCCGCGATGAAGGACGTGCTCAAGCTGATCCAAAACGGCAAATACGCCAAGTCCTTCATCCAAGAAGGCGCTTTGGGCTATCCCGAGATGGGCGCCCGTCGCCGCGAGATCGCCGAGCATCCCGTCGAGAAGATCGGCGCCCAGCTGCGCTCGATGATGCCTTGGATCGCCAAGAACAAGCTGGTCGATCAAAGCAAGAACTGATCGCGGTTTTGCGACATCCGGCCCCCTTGGGCCAAGACAAAGCGAGGGCAAACCCTCGCTTTTTTTAATCGGCGCACGCGCCGGGCAATCTTTGGGCTTGGGGCGCGCCCCAATCCTTGGCGATGAATGTCCATCCTCGGGAGTCGCCGATGGCTTTCTTTTTTCGACGAGGCGAAGGGCCAAGCGGCCGCTTGGGTTTTTCGCGGCGTTCGGCCCGGGCCCCGCGTTTGGGGCCCGGGGCGCGGTCTTGGGCCCGCTTGGCCGTTTGGGCCGCTTTTTGGGCTTTGGCGCCTTTCGCGCCCCTCGCGGCCGCCCGCTCGGGCGCGGTCGCGCAGCGGCCGGGCGCGGGCTCGGCGCTTGGCGCGGCCGGGCCGGCCACGTGCGACGTTCTGTCTTTGGCCCGCGCCCCCGGCGTGGCCTTCGTCGTTTTGGATCTCAAAACGGGCCGCATCCTCGACAGCCACAACGCCGAGGAGTCGTTCAGCCCCGCCTCGACGATGAAGCTCGTGACCGCCTTTTCGGCTCTCAGCGCCTTGGGGCCGGACTACCGCTACGCGACCCGGCTCACCGCCCGGGCGGCCGTCGAGGGCGGGGCCTTGAAGGGCAATCTGTATTGGAAAGGCAGCGGCAACCCCGTGTTCGACCAGCCGGATTTGGTCGCGCTGCTGGGGCAGCTGCGCGACAAGGGCGTCGGGCGCATCGACGGCAGCCTGGTGTTGGACCGCAGCGTGTGGGGCAAGGCGACGGATCATGTGTCCGACGGCCTAAGCGAGGACTTCGGCTCCGACGTCAACCGGGTGTTCATGAACCCGCCCGACCCGCACCAAATCGCCTACAAGCTGACGTGGGTGAATTTCAGCCTCGCGGGCGGCAAGGCCGAGGTGTGGACCGAGCCGCCTTTGGTGAGCTACCCCGTGGTGAACCGCTTGAGCCTGTCCAAGTCCGGCTTGGGGCGCTGCGTTCGCGTTCAGCGCCGGCTGCGCGTCGGCTTCGACGGGCGCAGCCTCAACGTCAGCGGCAGCGTGCCGCCGGCCTGCAACGGCCAAAAGGTCTACGTGAACATGCTCGAAGCGCGTCAGTTCGCGGCCGAAAGCTTCGCGGGTCAATGGCGCAAGCTCGGCGGCCTCGGCCCCGCGGGCGCGCGCGAGGGGATGGAGCCCCCGGGCGCTCAAACTCTGGCGAGCGTCGAGTCGCCGCCGCTGTCCGAAATCGTGAAGCTGATGAACAAAAGCTCGAACAATCTCATCGCCCGCTCGCTTTTGCTGACGCTGGGGCAGGGCGAGGAGGACGCCTTGCAGGCGGGCCGGGCGCGGGTTCGGCGCATTTTGGAGGCCAACGGGGTGCGCTTTCGCAAGATGTTCGTGGACAACGGCTCGGGCCTGTCGCGCCAAGCCCGGGTGACCGCAAGGAGCATGGCGTATTTGCTCTACGCCGCCTACCGCGCCCCCTTTCGCGACGCCTTCGTCGACAGCCTGCCCATCGCGGGCGTCGACGGAACGTTGCGCCGGCGCATGCGCGGCTACCCGCTGCGGATGAAAACGGGGACGTTGAGCGGCGTGCATGCGCTGGCGGGCTACAGCCTCCCGCGCGAGGGCGCGGGCAGGCCGCTCGCGATCGTGGCGATCTTCAACGACGTGAACGACCCGCGCAACCCGCGCGGCGCGGCGGCGCGCGCCTCGGGGGCGCCCGCGCTCAACGCCCCCGTCTCGGTCGACCAAATCGCCATGGCTTTGTCCAAAGCCTACGGCGGATGGGGCGGCGCGACGGGGGCGTCTTCGGCGGCGGGATCGGCGCTCGATGCGGATGAGGGAACGGGGGAGGAAACGGGTGAGGGAACGGG
>CAJPTP010000169.1 GCA_905373555.1 uncultured Francisella sp.
GTTTGCCGGTTTGCCGGTTTGCCGGTTTGCGGCGCTGTTCGGCTTTCTCGCCGCTGCGTCTTGCGCCTTGTTTTCCGCCCAGTTTTGGCCATGCCGGCCGGGCCGTTTTGTTCCGGCGGCCCAACGCGGTCCTTCCCCGGCCCTTCTCGGATCAAGCCCGATCCTTCGCTCGAACGGCAAACGGCGCGACGGGCGGTTGAGCGTTCGCTCGGGCGGCGGGATGCGCGCGCTTTCCGCCCGTTCGTCGCGTTTTTTGGCGGTTTATCCGGCGTTTTTTTGGCGCCGCGCCCGCGATTTGGGAATAAATTCAGCGGTCAAAAGGGGTTGCGGGTGTAATGTCCCGCCCAAAATGCTATCATTTGCCGCAGCATGAAGCATGCGAGACCCAAATGGCCGCCGGGCGGCCTTTTTCGTTGCGGCTCGCGCCTCAGGGCCGTCTTCATGTTGTCCGCCACATCCCGCAAGCGCCGCCTTGCGCCAATTCCTAGCTTCGCAGACATGACAGACATCAGAATCAGAAAAAACTTGGCCGCCTTTTGCGCGGCGCTGGTTTCCGCCGCGGCTTTTTCGGCCCCGGCTTTCGCGGCCCCGGGCAATGGGGGCGCCGACCAAGGGCGCTTCATCCAAACGTCCGGCTCCTCGGGCTTCATGGGCTTCGGCTCGCGCGCCCAAAGCGCCGACATCTGGCAGCGCTTTCGCAAGGGGTTTGCGATGCAAACCGTGAGCCCGGCCGTCGTCGATCGCTTCGAGAGCTCTTACTCGGCGTCGCCGGAGTCGCTCGCGCGCATCGCGTCGCGCGCCGAGCCGTACCTGTACCACATCATCTCCGAGGTCGAGCGGCGGGGCATGCCATCCGAGGTCGCGCTGCTGCCGTTCATCGAAAGCGCCTTCGTCGTGCGCGCGAAATCGCCCGTCGGGGCCTCCGGAATTTGGCAGTTCATGCCCGCCACGGGCAAGAACTTCGGCCTGTCCCAGTCCAAGTGGTACGACGGGCGCAACGACTTTTTCGCCGCGACCGACGCCGCGCTGGATTACCTGCAGATGCTGCACGGCATGTTCGGGGACTGGGCTTTGGCCTTCGCCGCCTACAACTGCGGCGAGAACCGCGTCAAGCGCGAGGTCGACCGCGCCATCGCCCGCGGCGAGGCGCCGGTGTTCGACAACCTCAACCTGCCCAACGAGACGCGCAACTACGTGCCCAAGCTGTTGGCCGTGCGCAACGTCGTGGCCAACCCGGCCTCGCACGGCGTGAGCCTGCCTCGGGTCAAAAACGAGCCTTTCTTCAGCTACATCAGCCTCAACCAGCCCGTCGACATGAAGGTCATCGCCAAGCTTTCGGGCTTGAGCGAGAGCGACGTGCGCGGCTACAACCCCGGCCACAACATTCCCGTGTGGGTGCCGCGCAAGGACAGAATGCTGCTTTTGCCCACCGCGGCGGGCGAGCGCTTCATGCGCAACTATGAGCTGTCCGACCCGTCCAAGCTGCTGTCTTGGCAAATCTACCAGCCTTCGGCGCCCACGCGCCTAAGCGACGTCGCGGCTGCGGCGGGCATGAGCGTGGAGCGGTTGCGCTCGGTCAACAACACCTCCGCCGACGTCGTGAATCCGGGCGGCGTCCTGATCGTGTCGCGCGACGCGGATTTGAGCTCCATCGGCCGGCCCAAGGCTCCGGATGCGAGAGAGATTCCCGTTTTGGCCTCGGCGTCCTCGAGCCAAAACGGCGTGAGCTACGCCTCTTACGAGCCGCGCCCGTCGATTCCGTCCATTCCGCCCGCGATCCGCTTCGACCAAAACGGCGGGATCGAGGGCGACGAGCCCACGCTGCAAGACATCGTGGCGTCCGCGAGCGGCGCGCCGAGGGTGGCGCAAAAGACCAAGGCCGCGGCCAATCGGCCCGCCGTGGTGAAAAAGTCGGCTCCCAGGTACAAGACGATCGTGGTCAAGCGCGGCCAAAGCCTGACGCGTTTGGCCGCCGAGCACGGCGTGACGATCGCGGAGCTCAAGCGCGCGAACAACCTAAGCGGCGACCAAATCAACGTCGGCCAAAGGCTGCGCGTCGCCCAATAAGGCGCGCGCCCTTTGCCTCGCAAGGCGCCGCGCGCGCCTTTTGCGCCGGATCCAACGCCCATGCGCCTTTGCTTGCCAAACAATTTGACCGGACTGAAACCCCGCTGTAAAATCGGGGTTTTTCTTTTTACGGAATTCGGAATCCATTGAGTTATGAAAACCTATTCAGCACGTCCGCAGGACATTCATCGCGAATGGTATGTGGTTGACGCCAAGGACAAGGTTCTTGGCCGCCTCGCCGCCGAGATCGCGAAGCGTCTGCGCGGCAAGCATAAGCCGGAGTTCACTCCGCACATGGATGTCGGCGATTACATCATCGTGATCAACGCCGACCGGCTCAAGGTCACGGGCGACAAGTCTCTGACCAAGAAATACTATCGTCACACGGGTTATCCGGGCGGGCTTCGCGAGACCACCTTCGGCGAGATGCAACGCAAGCACCCGGGGCGGGCGCTGGAAATCGCCGTCAAGGGCATGCTTCCCAAAGGCCCCTTGGGCTATGCGATGTTCAAAAAGCTCAAGGTGTATGCCGGAGACAAGCACAATCACGAAGCGCAGCAACCCAAAGCGCTTGATTTGGAATAATCGAGGACGTCCGCAACCATGGCTCAGACCAAAGACAAATTCAATTACGGCACGGGTCGACGCAAAAGCTCCGTCGCTCGCGTGTTCCTGCGCTCGGGTTCGGGAAAGATCGTGATCAACGGTCGGGAAATGGAGAAGTACATTTCCCGCGTCACCGGTCGCATGCTCGTGATGCAGCCCCTCATCCTGACCGACAACGTCGAGACATTCGACATCACCGTCAACGTCAAAGGCGGGGGCGAGTCGAGCCAGTGCGGAGCCATCCGCCACGGCATCACCCGCGCCCTGATCGACTACGACGAGGGCTTGAAGCCCGCGTTGTCGAAGGCCGGTTTGGTGACCCGCGACTCGCGCGAGGTCGAAAGAAAGAAACCCGGCTTGCGCAAGGCCCGCAGAGCCAAGCAGTTCTCCAAGCGCTGATCGCTTCTGCTTTTGCTTTTGCGGTCGGCTTCAGGCGCCCCGTTGCGGGGCGCTTTGTTTTTTTCCCCCCCCCCAGCCTCGAGCCGGGTTGGCCTTGGATGGCCCAAGGGAATGGCCCCTTCGCGCTAAAATCTTGGATTCGCGTCAAGGAGAGGACATGAGCGAACCGGATGTGACTTTGATTGCGGCCGTGAGCCGCAACGGGGTGATCGGCGCGGATGGCAAGCTGCCTTGGCGCTCGCCCGAAGATCTGCGTCTGTTCAAGCGCTACACCATGGGCAAGGTTGTCGCGATGGGGCGGGTGACGTGGGACTCCTTGGGCCGCAAACCGTTGCCGGGGCGCATCAACGCGGTGTTGAGCAAAGGCGCCGACGAATCGGGCAATTCCGCCGCCATGGCGGCCTTCGCCGAGGCGTCCGCGCGCTTC
>CAJPTP010000170.1 GCA_905373555.1 uncultured Francisella sp.
GGTAAATGGGGCGAGGCGCCCCGCAACCCTGCGCGCCTCGCCCCATTTACCCTCTTTCCCAATCGCGCTCGGAAATCCCGGGCATTGGGGGAAAACAAAATAGGCGCCCAAGCGCCTTTTTTGTTTTCCCCCAATGCCGGCAAGTCACGACAAAAACGGGTTGCTCGCCTTCTCGATCCCGATCGAGGTGGCGGGGCCGTGGCCCGGCAGAACCGTCGTCTCCTCGGGCAAAATCAGCAGTTTGGACCGGATGGAGCGAATCAGCGTTGCGCCGTCGCCGCCCTCGAAGTCGGAGCGCCCCACCGAGCCCGCGAACAGACAATCGCCCGTGAACACGATTTGGGCGGCGGGGCAGCTGAAGCAAACGTGCCCCGGGGTGTGGCCGGGCGTCGCCAAAACATCGAAATCGAAGGCGCCGACCGACAGTCTGTCGCCGTCTTGAAGCCATTTGGCGGGCACGTACGGCTCAGTCTCCGGCCAACCGTATTGGCGCTGCTGCCCGCGCAGACCGGTCACGAGAAACTCATCGCCGATCCCGGGCCCCAGCGCCCGGGCGCCGATGCGCCGGCTCAACTGAGCCGCGGCGCCGATGTGATCCAAATGGCCGTGGGTGATCCAGATCTCCTTAAACTCCCCGCCCATTTTTTCCATCGCCGCGACGATGGCGTCGACCTCGCCGCCCGGATCGATCGCCGCTCCGACGCGGGCGTCGTCGTCGAGCAGCAAGTAGCAGTTTTGAACGAAAGGCGTCACTTGCGCGACGGAGATTTGCAGCGACATCGGCGCTCCTCTGACAAAACCCGCCCCGACAAGCATTGGAATGGGCGAAATGGGTCGAGACAGGGAAAGGGGAATCGGAATAAAAGGAGAAAAAGGAAGAGGGAAAGGAAAAGGAAAAAAACAGGCGAAAGGAAAAGGCCCCCAAAAATGAGGCGACGGCGCTGCCGCGCCCGCGAGCCGATCGGCGGCCCAAGGCCGCGGGCGCGCCCAACAATGGCGCGCCGGGCGCCCTATTGCGGCCGTCCGCCCAAGCTACCCTCATCCCGCCCGGGCGCGCCCCAAATCAGAACGAGAATTTTTGGTTGAACGCGCCAAACCCGGGATACCGGGCCATCGCCCCCAGCTCGCTTTCGATGCGCAGCAGCTGGTTGTATTTGGCGATGCGATCCGAGCGGCTCAAGGAGCCCGTCTTGATCTGCTTGGCGGCCGACGCCACCGCCAAATCGGCGATGAAGCTGTCCTCGGTTTCGCCCGAGCGGTGCGACACGATGCAGGCGTATTTGTTTTCGGTCGCGACGTCGATCGCTTTGAGCGTTTCGCTCAGCGTGCCGATTTGATTGAGTTTGATCAGAACGGCGTTGGCGAGGCCCTTTTCGGCGCCTTGCTTGACCAGGGCGGGGTTGGTGACAAACAAATCGTCGCCGACCAGCTGAACGCGGTCGCCCAGCCTCTTGGTCAAAATCTCCCACCCTTTCTCGTCGTCCTCGGCCATGCCATCCTCGACCGAGACGATCGGGTAGGAGTCGACCAATTTGACGATTTTGTCGCAAAACTGCTCCGAATCCATTTCCAAGTTTTCGGACTCGAAACGGTACACGCCGTTGCGGCAAAACTCGGACGAGGCGCAGTCCAAGGCCAGCGCCACCTGCTTTCCGGGCTCATAGCCCGCCGCGGCCGTCGCCTCCAAAATCAGATCCAAGGCGTCCTCGTGCTTGGACAGCGACGGCGCGAAGCCGCCCTCGTCGCCCACGGACGTGGGGTAGCCTTTCGAGTCGCACAACTTTTTGAGGGCGTGGAAAATCTCGGCGCCGCAGCGCAACGCCTCTTTGAAGCTATCGAAGCCCGCCGGCATGATCATGAACTCTTGGATGTCCAAGGAGTTGTTGGCGTGCGCGCCGCCGTTGATGACGTTCATCATCGGCACGGGCATGCTCAGCGAATGGGCGCCCGCCAAATAGCGGTACAAAGGCATCCCCGCGGAGTTCGCGGCGGCCTTGGCCACCGCCATCGAAACGGCCAAAATCGCGTTGGCGCCGAGCTTGCCCTTGTTGGGCGTGCCATCCATCCCGTTCAAGGCGCTGTCGATGTAATCTTGGTCGAACGCGTTGAGATCGATCAGGCTTTCGCGAATCACGCCGTTGATGTTTTTGACCGCCGTGAGGACGCCTTTGCCGCCGTAGCGCTTGGCGTCGCCGTCGCGCAGCTCCAACGCCTCTTTGGAGCCCGTGGAAGCGCCCGAGGGAACGGCGGCGCGGCCGAAAGAGCCGTCCTCCAGCAAAACGTCGCACTCGACGGTCGGATTGCCGCGGGAATCCAAGATCTCGCGCGCCAAAATATCAACGATGTCGCTCATTCAGTCTCTCCTGGGAATTGGCAAAGGCCTTTGCGCCTCAAAATTCGGAAAATCCGGCGCAAGGCGCCCGACGCATCCAAACGCGCCAGGCGAAGTCGGCTTTCAACGCCGCAATGCCGTGATTTTGCGGCTTCGGCGCGCCTGCGCCGCGAGAATCGGATTATAAGGCATCCAAGCGATTCCCGCCCGACGCGCGGCTTCGGCGCCTCCGGGCCGGGAGCCTGAGAGATTTTTGGTCCGCGTCTTTCAAAAAAACGCGGGGCGGGAGAGTGGAAAGGGAAAGAGGCATGCGCGATTTCCAAGACAGGGGGCGCTTTGGGCGCCAAGGCGGCGCGCAAAGAAAGGCACGGCGATGAGCGAGCTCAAGGCGTCGTCGGCGCTTCGCCGACTCCAAGACGTCGGCAGCCGTCCCCTAGCTTGGGGCCGGGCTCAACCCCGCCGCCAAGACGCGTCGAGTCTCGCCAAAGACGTCTTTGTCGCCGCGGCCGTCGCGTTTTCGAGCGACGGCCAAAGCGTTTTGGCGTCCACCAGGCCCTTGGGGAAAATCTACGCGGGCTATTGGGAGTTTCCGGGCGGCAAGATCGAGCGGGGCGAAAGCCCCGAGCAAGCCCTCAACCGCGAGCTTGAAGAGGAGCTCGGCGTTTGGGCGAGCAAAATGGAGCCTTGGGTCTCGCTTTGCAAAACCCACGAGTTCGCCCGCGTCCGCATCCGGCTGTTTCGCATTCAAGCCCGGGACTTGGTGGGGCGGCTGCGCGACAAAGAGGGCCAAAGGCATGCGTGGCTCAACGCGTCTTTGCTCGCCCGCGAAAATTTTCTCCCCACCGACGCGCAGCTGTTGAGCCACTGCGCGATGCCCCGCCGCTTGACGACGCTGCCGCTCGACGCGGCGAGCCTCGAGCGTTTCGGCGGCGTTGGCGGCGCGTCGAGCCTCAAACGCCGCATCACGGCGTTGGCGGGGGCGCCCTCTGCCCGGGGCGTCGTCTTGCGCGGCGCGCGCGGCGCGCCGGCCTTGCGGCACTTGGCGCAGCTCAGTCTCGACGCCTTTGGGCCGTTGGGCCGCCCGGCCCCGCTTTCCCCAAAAAGCCAAGCCCGTCCCTTTGGGCTGCGGCCCTCGATCGCGGCCCGCGCCCCAGACTTGCG
>CAJPTP010000171.1 GCA_905373555.1 uncultured Francisella sp.
GCCTCAGCCTCGGATGCCGGAGCGGCTTCAGCCGCGGGAGCCTCCTCAGCGGCGGCCTCGCCGTTGCCTTCGGCGGCGGCCTTCTCCTCGTACGCCTTGACGTCAGCCTCGGTCGGGTTGGACAAGCCCCAAACGTAGGCGGCCAGCACCTTCAGCTTGGTGTCATCCTCTTTGCCTTGGGCGTTGGTGAACACCAAGAAATTGCGCCAAGAGGGCATCTGGTTGTTGTGGCCGTACATGATCGTGTTCATGATCTGATCTTCGCGGCCGCCCCACAGCCAAATCCCGTCGGTCAGGTTGGGCGCCATGCCCAGCATGCCCTTGCCGTCGGATTGGTGGCAAGTGAAGCAGATCGAGTCGAAGATTTCCTTGCCCTTGGCCGCGGCTTCGGGATTGGCCTTGGCTTTGGTCTCGGGCACTTCGCTTAGCGAGAAGATGTAGTTCATGACGTCGCGAACGGAGGTCTCGGGGAAGGGAGGCAGGCCGCCGTAAGGCAGCATGGTCGCCATGCGCCCGTCGGAGATGGTCTCCATGATGGTCTCGGGATCCCCGCCCCACAGCCAATCTTTGTCGGTCAGGTTCGGGAAGCCGCGGGTGCCCTTCGCGTCGGAGCCGTGGCACTGGATGCAGTAGGTCTGGAACAAGTTCCGGCCCATGTCCTTGGCTTCGGCGTCAAGCGAAATGCGGGGAATCGACATGCCTTGGAAACGCGCGTACTTCGGCGCGAACTCCGCCTCCGCCTGCTTCATCTCCTCCTCGTACTGCCCATGCGACGTCCAACCCAACACGCCTTGGAAGGTGCCCAACCCGGGATACAAGGTCAGATAGACGACCGCGAAGATGACGGTGATCCAAAACAGAAAGAACCACCAACGGGGAAGCGGGTTGTTCCACTCCTCGATGCCGTCCCAGGAGTTGCCGGTCAGCTCGACGTTCGCCTCTCTTTTGACCTTGTTCTGGGATACGAGCAGCCAAATCAACCAAGCCAAGCTGGCGACCACGATCACGACTACGTATATATTCCAGAAATTACTGGTGAAGTCTGATGCGCTATTCATTTGTTCGCTCCATCGTCGCTTTCACGAGCTTGACGTCCCGGGGCGGAGTGATCCGCTTCCTTTGAAGCCTGAGAGCGCTTCGACTGAGCCGCCAAGGCCGCCTCGACTGAATCGTCGTCGTCGATGACAGACTGCCCGATGTTGTCGTAGTGCTTTTTGGCGCCGCGGCGGTAGGTGAAAAACACAACCACCATAAAGAACGCAAAGGAAAACAGCAGAAACAGGGTTCCGCCCATGGATGTGCTCATGTTCGACTTTCTAGTTCGTGGTGTCCTTGAGGCTCGTTCCCAAAGTCTGCAAGTACGCGATCAGAGCGTCCAACTCAGTTTTCGGGGTTTTCGTCCCGTCATCGGCGACGTCGAACATAACCTCGTCGGCGGCGGCGATGTCTTCGTCGGTGTAGGGAACTCCGACGATCCTCAGCGTCCTCATGTGGGCCTTGGCGGTCTCGGGGTCAACCGTTTTCTTCGCCAAGAAGGGGAAGGCCGGCATGATCGATCCCGCGACGACGCTGCGGGGGTCGTTCAAGTGCATGACATGCCAAGCGTCATTGTAGCGGCCGCCGACTCGGGCCAGATCGGGGCCGGTTCTCTTGGAACCCCACTGGAAGGGGTGATCCCAAACGAACTCGCCGCCGACCGAGTAGTGGCCGTAGCGCTCCGTCTCGGCGCGGAAGGGGCGAATCTGCTGCGAGTGGCAGTTGTAGCACCCCTCGCGAACGTAAATGTCGCGGCCCGTCTGCTGCAAGGCGTCAAGCGGTTTCATGCCGGGCAACGGGGTCGTCGCCGACTTCATCCCAAACTGCGGGACAGCGGTGATGAGCAGACCGACGCTGACCGCGACCAAAATCATCACGATCAAGGCCGCCGTTTTTTCCTCGGCAAATTTTTGAAAACTGATCATTTGCTTACCCTGCCTTCATCACTGATGTTGCGCTTGGGCAACGGTTTGAATGGGGGCGTCGACTGCTTTGCCTTGGGCGATCGTCTTGAAGACGTTGTACGCCATGATGATCATGCCGGCGAAGTACAGCGTGCCGCCAAGGAACCGAACGATGTAGTACGGAGCCAAGCTTCTGACGACCTCAATGAACGAGTAGGTCAGCGTGCCGTCGGGACGCAGGTCGCGCCAGTACAAACCTTCCATGACGCCCGCAATCCACATCGAGGCGATGTAAAGCACGATGCCCACGGTGCCGATCCAGAAGTGGGTTTCGATCAGCTTGACGCTGTACATCTCTTTGCGGCCGAACAGGCGGGGAATCAGATAGTACATCGAGCCCATGGTGACGTAGCCCACCCAGCCCAAGGCGCCGGAGTGAACGTGGCCGACGGTCCAGTTGGTGTAGTGGCTCAAGGCGTTGACCGACTTGATGGACATCATCGGGCCCTCGAACGTCGACATGCCGTAGAAGGACAGGGAGACGATCAAGAACTTCAGGATGGGATCGGTGCGCAGCTTATGCCAAGCGCCGGACAAGGTCATGATGCCGTTGATCATGCCGCCCCAGCTGGGAGCCAACAGGATCAAGGAGAACAGCATGCCCAAAGATTGCGTCCAGTCAGGCAGCGCGGTGTAAATCAGGTGATGGGGGCCGGCCCACATGTAGGTGAAGATCAAAGCCCAGAAGTGGACGACCGACAGTCTGTAAGAGTAAACGGGGCGGCCCGCTTGCTTGGGAACGAAGTAGTACATCATGCCCAAGAACGCGGCGGTCAGGAAGAAGCCCACGGCGTTGTGGCCGTACCACCACTGCACCATCGCGTTGATCGTGCCGCCGAAAACCGGATAAGACCAAGTCAAGCCGGCAGGCACCTCAAGGTTGTTGACGATGTACAGCAAGGCGATGGCGATGATGTAGGCGCCGTAGAACCAGTTGGCCACATAGATGTGGGGAACTTTTCTCGTCGCGAGCGTGCCGAAGAACACCACCGCGTAAGCAACCCAAACCAAAACGACCAAGACGTCGATGACCCAAGGCAGCTCAGCGTACTCTTGGCCGGTGGTCCAGCCCATGGGGTAGCTGATGGCGGCGCCCAGAATGATCAGCTGCCAACCCCAGAAGGTGAAGGCGGCCAAGGGGCCTGCGAACAGGCGGGTGTAGCAGGTGCGCTGCACGACGTAATACGACGTCGCGAACAGTCCGCAACCGCCGAACGCGAAAATAATCGCGTTGGTGTGCAGGGGACGCAGACGGCCGAAGGTGAACCACGGGCCAATTTGCGTCAGGTTCAGCACGTCGGGCATGAACAGCTGGGCGGCGATCAAAATGCCCACGAGCATGCCCACGATTCCCCACACTACAGTCATGACGGCAAATTGCCGCACGACCTTGTAGTTGTAAGTTTGCGTTTCCATGACAAAACTCTCCACCGAGATTTGGGATTGCACTGACAAAGCGTCGTTAAGCTTTCATTAAGCCTTTTGTCT
>CAJPTP010000172.1 GCA_905373555.1 uncultured Francisella sp.
TTGGCCCGTCTCGCTTTGGCCTGTCTCGCTTTGGCCTGTTCCGCTTTGGCCTGTCCCGCTTTGGCCTGTTCCGCTTTGGCCGGTCTCGCCGGGCCCGACTCGCTCCTTCGTTCCCTCACCCCCGCGCCGGACTCCACGCAACCGCTGGCTTCATCGCCCCCCGCGCCCCAACCTGAATCAAAGCCGGAGGCGGATCCTCGACGCGCGTCGCCGCTGCGGCGCCGCCTGTCGAAAATCGCCGGGCTGCTTCCAAAACCGCGGCCGGCCCGCCGATCCCCGCGCCAAGGCGATCCCGCCGCGCGCCGCCCATCCGCGTTTTGCTATAATCTTCGGGCTTCCCATTCAAGGCGCGGGCTTGAAGGCGCCATGCGCCGGCGCGCGATGGGAAGGAGGAGCCCATGTCCCAATACCCCGAAGCGGAATCGACGCTGCCCTACAGCGGCCGCCTGCTGCTCGACCCGCGCTTCGACTTTGACCTCGCCGCCGAGGTCAGCTCTCGGTTGGACGGCTTGGTCGCCATCGGGGGAAAGATCACGCCGGAAACGCTGATCAAAGGCTATTCGATCGGATGCTTTCCGTGGTCAAGCGAGGGCCAGGCGATTTTGTGGTACTGCCTGCTGCCGCGGATGTACCTCGATTTGCGCCGCGGGCCGAAGTTTCGCCGCTCCTTGCTCAAGATCCTGCGCCACAAAAGCTACACCGTGACCAAAGACGCCTGCTTTGAGGAAACGCTCAAGCTGTGCGGCTCGATTCCGCGCCCCGGGCAAATCGGCACGTGGCTGCGGCGCGATTTGGTCGACGCCTTGATCGAACTGCATCGCATGGGCTTCGCGCACTCCTTCGAGTGCTTCGATCCCAAGGGCCTGCTGATGGGCGGCCTGTACGGCGTGGCGGTGGGCAGGCTGTTCGTGGGCGAATCGATGTTCGCCTTGGAGCCCAACGGCTCAAAAATCGCTTTCTCGCACGCGGCGTTGGCCTTGTCCGCCTTGGGCTTTGTGGGGATCGACTGCCAGCAGGAGACCCCGCTGCTCGCGTCCTTCGGCGCCGAGCCCATCAGCCCGACGGCCTTCAAGCGCGTCCTGCCGACCTTGGACCGCTTCGGCATGCCGGCCGCGATGCTGCTGTCCTCAAAAACGGAAACCTTGGCGGAGCAATGAGCGCCGCGCATCAGGCGCGGCGCCCCGCTGCGCGCCCAGGAGCAAATCATGATGGCATTTCCCCGCATCGCGGCCGCTTCCGCCGCCCTGACTTTGACCTGCGCGCTGCTTCTTGCGGCGTGCTCCGCCCGCGCCCCTTCGGCGGTGAGCGACCAAGACATAGTCGACGCCGACGGCGCGCAAAACGTTTTGACCGATTCATCGGGTTACGTCACCGTCTCCCTGCCCGCTTCCTTCAGCGCGGGCTCCCCCTTGGGGGACGAGGCCGACTCCGTGACCCTGTTCGCGTCCGACCCCGCGCAGGGCGTCTCCTTCTACGTCTCGGACACGGGCGAGCTGAAAACGTCCGCCTCGGACTACTTCGCCAAGATCAAGTCCCATCTGGAATCGTCGAAGCCGTCACAGTTCGCCGAAGTCAAGGTGGATCAGCCCGTCGGCGATCGCTTGGTCTACCGCCTAAGCCACGAGCAAGACGGCTTCACCATCCGCGAAAGCTGCGCCGCGATGGTCGCGGGCGCCCATGCGGTGACCGCCTGCGCCTTCGGCCCGGGCAAAGACTTCGCGGACTTGGACATCCTGTTGGCCAAGACCAAGCTCAACAACCCGCCGCAACCGCCGCAAAAAGCCGGCGCCTCGGCGCCGGGCGAAAACGGCGCCGAGCAAGCCAACCCCGCCGCGAGCGAATCGAATCCGCCCCAAGCCGAATCCGACGCCGAAGAGCAAGAAAGCGGCGCGAACGAAGCGGACGGCGCAAACGACAACCGGCCGGACTCCAACCCGGCCAACCCATAAGAGTCGGCGCCGAGCTTGGCTCGACGCGGCAAGTTTGGCGCGCCGGCCAAGCCGCGGTTTTCCCGGCCCTTGGGGCCGGGGGCCTTGAGTTTGCCGGACATCCCGGGGCTCGGCGCGGGCCGGTTGTCGCCCGCCCGGACCGGGCTTTGTTTTGGCGGCGCGCCGCAGGGTCGGAACGTCCTTGGGCGGCGCCGTTTCGCCGTTGCGGGCAAGGGGCGGCGGATCAGCCGTTCCCTCTTTATTTTCCCCGAAGCGAACTTGAGCCTCGGCCGAAACAGCCGGGCCGGGCTCGCCCGGCCCACCCCGCTCGGCGCCGCAGCGCCGAGGCGCGACGGATCCGTCCTGTTTTTCCTCTTGCGCCTTCCCATTTCCTTTTTGCCTCTTTCGCCTCTTTCGTCCCTTTTTCTCATTTGTCTCTTTTGACGTCGGGAAAGCATGCCAAAAGGGCGGGAAGCCCTGACAGCCGTAAGATCATGGCGCCCAACGGCCGCTTTAAGCGCCCGGGCGCAAGCTCGAAAACGCGCCTTCCCGACGCTTCCAAATTCGCTTGGGGCGCTTTGGCCGGGTTTTGCGCGGTCTCAACGCAAGGCGCGCCGGCGCGCGAAGGCGCCCGGGCTTCTTCGCCGTTTTCCGATGTTTTTCTTTGCTTTTCCTTGAGGCGCTTCCCGCATTGGCAACGCGCCGGGCCCCCTGCGCAAAACGGCGCCGGGGGGCGGCTTGTCGCGTCGCAAACGGCGAAAGCCCCAAGCAAAACGAGCGGCGCCGATCGAGGCGCGCGCCGTTGGGTCAGCAACGAGGATCGACCATGCCCCTTTCCCCCACCCCGGGCGCGAGCTTGGGCCCCATGCCAGACGCGCCCGAGCGCGAACGCCGCATGCGCGCGGCGCTGCGGCTCGCCGCCCGCGGCGAATGGACGACGCATCCCAACCCCTGCGTGGGCTGCGTCATCGTCAAAAACGGCCGGGTCGTCGGCCAAGGCTGGCATGAGAAGGCGGGGCAACCGCACGCCGAAATCATGGCCCTGCGCGACGCGCAAGAAAAAGCGCGCGGCGCCGATTTGTACGTGACCTTGGAGCCGTGCTCGCACTACGGCCGCACGCCGCCCTGCGCCAAAGCGCTGATCGAGGCGGGGGTCGGGCGCGTCTTCGCGGGCATGGGCGACCCCAACCCCGCCGTCAACGGCAAGGGCCTAAGCATGCTGCGCGAGGCGGGGATCGAGACGCATTGCGGGGTTTTGGAAAAAGACTGCGAATGGATCAACCGCGGCTACGTCAGCGCCCTGCGCCGCGGCCGGCCCTGGTTCGCGCTGAAGTGGGCGATGAGCCTGGATGGCAAGATCGCCCTCAAAAACGGCAAGAGCCAATGGATCACATCGGAGCGCTCGCGATTGGATGCGCAAAGGCTCCGGGCCCGCTCCTCGGCCATCGTCACGGGGGTGGGCAGCATTTTGCGCGACGACTCCCGACTCAACGTGCGCGCCTTCGACGTCGGCCGCCAACCCTTGCGCGTCGTCTTGGACTCGAAACTGCGC
>CAJPTP010000173.1 GCA_905373555.1 uncultured Francisella sp.
CCCATTGGGCGGCTTTTCGATTCGCCGCCGCTTCGGCGGCGCAGCGGGCTTCGGGCCGCAAGGCGCAAGCCCGACAGGCGGGGCCGGGCGCCCCGCTTCATCGGGCCCAAGGCCAAGGGACGCAAGCGTCCCGAAACGTGCCGCTTTGGCGGCGTCACGGTGATTTAAGGAACTTCCAAATGGCTCGTATCGCAGGGGTGAATATCCCGAACAAAGCCCACATCGTCATCGGACTGCAGAGCATCTTCGGCATCGGGTCGACCCGCGCCAAGAGCATCTGCGAGAAGTCCGGAATCGATCCCACGATCAAGGTCAAGGATTTGACCGAAGCGCAGCTGGAGGTGTTGCGCCAAGGCGTTTCCCAGTACACGGTCGAGGGCGAGCTCAAGCGTCAGGTGACGATGGACATCAAACGTTTGATCGACATGGGCTGCTACAGAGGCATGCGTCACCGCAAGGGTCTTCCCGTCAGGGGACAGCGCACTCGCACCAACGCGAGAACGCGCAAGGGCCCGCGCAAGGCGATCGCAGGCAAGAAATAACGACAAACACATAGGATTGATGATTCATGGCTAAAGCAAACACAGCGCGTGTGCGCAAGAAGGTGCGCAAGACGGTGAGCGATGGGATCGCGCATGTTCACGCGTCCTTCAACAACACCATTGTCACGATCACGGACCGCCAAGGGAATGCGTTGTCTTGGGCTACCTCGGGGGGATCGGGATTCAAGGGCTCTCGCAAGAGCACGCCTTATGCCGCGCAGATCGCGGCGGACACCGCTGGTAAAGTTGCCCAAGAGTACGGCGTCAAAAATCTCGAGGTTCGCATCAAAGGACCCGGCCCCGGCCGCGAGTCTTCGGTCAGGGCGTTGAACAACCTTGGCTTCAAGATCACCTCGATTTCCGACGTGACCCCCATTCCCCACAACGGCTGCCGCCCTCCCAAGCGTCGTCGCGTCTAACCCAGGAGCAGACAAATGGCAAGATACATCGGACCCAAATGCAAGTTGTCGCGCCGCGAGGGAACGGATCTGTTTCTCAAAAGCGCCCGAAATTCGTTCGAGGCCAAGTGCAAGCACGAAACGGCCCCGGGCCAGCACGGGGCCAAGCGCGGGCGCCTGTCGGATTACGGCGCGCAGCTGCGCGAGAAGCAAAAGATTCGCCGCATCTACGGCGTGCTGGAGCGGCAGTTTCGCCGTTACTTCGCGGAGGCCGAGCGGCGCAAGGGCTCCACGGGCGAGCTGCTGCTGCAGTTGCTCGAAAGCCGCCTGGACAACGTCGTTTACCGCATGGGCTTCGGCTCCACGCGCGCCGAGGCGCGCCAGCTGGTGTCGCATCGCGGCATTCTGGTCAACGGCGAAGTGGTCAACATCCCCTCTTACTCCGTCAAGCCCGGCGACGTGGTCTCGGTGCGCGAGAAGTGCCGCAAGCAAACCCGCATCATCGAGGCCTTGAGTTTGGCCAAAGACCGCTTCCCCTCTTGGGTTGAGGTCGACGCCGCCAAATTCCGGGGCGTGTTCAAAAGCGCCCCCGATCGCCAGGATTTCGCGCACGACATCAACGAGCAGTTGGTCGTCGAGTTTTACTCCAAGTGACGGGCCGCAAGCCGACAGCTTGGCCGAAGTTCCCGCCGGACAGGCCTAGAGAGATGGAGGGGCAGGAATGCCGAGGAACGCAGAAATACTGATGCCGTCCAAGAAGGAAGTCGAAAGGATTTCCGACAATCGCGCGCGGGTTCGCATGGAGCCCTTCGAGCGCGGCGTCGCCAACAGCCTGGGGAACCCTCTGCGCCGGATGCTGTTGTCTTTGATGGAGGGGTTTGCCCCCACGAAGGTGCAAATCGACGGCGTGCTGCACGAGTACTCGACCATCGAGCACGTGCAGGAGGACGTGGTCGACATCATCCTCAACATCAAGGGCATTATTTTCAAGATTCTCGACGACAAGAAAGAGGTCGTCGTGACTTTGGAAAAAGAAGGCGAGGCTTTGGTCACGGCGTCGGACATCCGACTGCCCGCCAACGTCAAGATCCTCAACCCCGAGCAGATCATTTGCCACATGGGCAAGGGCGGGTCGTTGCGCATGCACATCACGATCGAGCGCGGCAAGGGCTACGTGCCCGTGTCGGCCCGCAAGATCGACGACGCCAACAAGGAGCGCGCGATCATGCTCGACGCGAGCTTCAGCCCGGTGCTGCGCGTGAGCTACGAGGTGGAGGCGGTGCGCGTGGAGCAGCGCACCGACATGGACAGTTTGATTTTGGACGTCGAGACGGACGGATCGATCAGGCCGGAGGACGCCGTGACCCAGGCCGCGCATCTGCTGATGCGCCACTTGGCGGTGTTCGACGAGCTTAGCGGCGAGGGCGAGGGCGACGGCGAGGACGACGAGCCCAAGATCGACCCGCAGCTGCTGCGCACGGTGGATGACTTGGAGCTCACGGTCAGAAGCGCCAACTGTCTCAAAGCCGAGGAGATCTACTACATCGGCGACCTGATCCAACGGACCGAAACAGAATTGCTCAAGACGCCGAACCTTGGCCGCAAATCGCTCAATGAGATCAAGGAACGGTTGTCTTCGCTGGGCTTGACCTTGGGCATGAAGCTCGAGTCGTGGCCGCCGGCGAACTTGGAGCGTCCAAACGTCAACAAAGGTTAAGCAAAAATGCGTCATAAGAAATCCAACAAGAAACTGGGCCGCGCCTCGGCGCACCGGATGGCCATGTTCCACAACATGGCCAACTCGCTGATCAAGCACGAGCAAATCGTGACGACCCTGCCCAAGGCCAAAGAGCTGCGCCGCATCGTCGAGCCGCTGATCACCTTGGCCAAGGCGCCCAGCGTGCACACGCGCCGTTTGGCGTTTGCGCGCTTGGGCGACCACCAGTCCGTGGCCAAGCTGTTCGACGAGCTGGGGCCGCGTTTTGAAAAGCGCCCGGGCGGCTACATGCGCGTGCTGAAATACGGCTATCGCAGAGGCGACAACGCCCCCATGGCGTTCGTGCAGCTGCTCGACCGGCCCGAGGGCGCCGAGTTGGAGGCGATCCTGAAGGCGCGCGAGGCCAAGCGCCCCTGCGACTTCAAGGCCAAGAACAAGGCCGAGGCCAAAGCCAAGGCCAAGGCCAAAGCCGCCGCCGAGAAGGCCGCCAAGGCAAAGGCCGAGGCGGAGGCCAAAACCGAGGGCTCCGAGCAGCAGTGACCGCGGCCGGGGGCGCTTGAGGCGTTCGCGTTTCAATCCCCCAATGATGCGGAAAAAGAAACCGGCTTTGCGCCGGTTTTTTTTTGGTGGGGAAATAAAAAAGCATCGAGACGCGTAGACGCCACCCCTGTCGGGGGTGTTTTCGCCGCTTGAAAAATCAAAAAAAAAGCGCTCAAGCCGCCGTTGCGGCTTGGGGTTGTTTTTCCTCGGGCTTGCGCAAGAC
>CAJPTP010000174.1 GCA_905373555.1 uncultured Francisella sp.
CTTCCCGACCCAACGGTCGCGGCGCGCCATAATGGGCGCGCGGCTGTTCGCTCCACTCTCACCGAGCGAATAGGCGGCACAGGCGCGCTTGGCGCCGAAACCGGGGCGGACGGGGCCAAGGCCGCAAAACGCGGCCGCCTTGAAAGCCCAAGGACGAGCAAGCGGCAGGCGCGCCGACCCGCCGCGATGGACGATCAGCCCAAGACTCACCCGACGGGCTTGGCTTGCCGGCCCAAGGAAACGAATGGCCACAACAAAGAACAAGTCTCAAACCGACGCTTTGGCCGTCCAAGGCGCCAAACGAACGATCTTGCGCAAGGAAAGGGGGATTCTGGATGCCCCAAACGAGGCGCCGCGCGCAAAATGCGGCCCCCGCCCCAATCCGGATCGGCATGCCCAAAACCCGGGCGAGCCGTCTTATTGGACGCAGTGCGAAGTGCGGGCGCTGTTCGACATGCCGTTTTTGGATCTGGTGATGCGCGCGGCGAGCGTGCATCGCCTGAATTTCGATCCGGGCGAGGTCGAGATCGCGCAGCTGATTTCCATCAAAACGGGCGGCTGCCCCGAAAACTGCTCCTACTGCCCCCAATCGGCCCATTACCCCTCGGGCAAAAACCGCGACAAGGGCATGCTGCCGCTTGAGGAAATCCTGCGCCAAGCCCGAACCGCCAAGGCGCGGGGCGCCAAGCGCTTTTGCATGGGCGGCGCTTGGCGGTCCGTTCCAAAACAGGAAAAAGCCCGGCTGCTCGAGATCATCGCCCAAGTCAAGGCATTGGGGCTGGAAACCTGCGGCACCTTCGGCATGGCCGACGAGCAAGACGCGCGCGACTTCAAGGCGGCGGGCTTGGATTACTACAACCACAACATCGACTCCTCGGCGGAGTTTTACGGCAGCGTCGTCACCACCCGAACCCAACAGGAGCGCTACGCGACGCTCAAGGCCATGCGCGCCTCGGGCGTGAAGCTGTGCTGCGGCGGGATCGTGGGCATGAACGAATCGCGCGAGGATCGCATCGCCCTGATCCGCCAGCTCGCGAACATGGATCCGCCGCCCGAAAGCGTGCCGATCAACAACCTTGTGCGCGTCAAAGGCACGCCCCTGGAAAACGCCCAACCCTTGGATTGGACCGAGTTTGTCCGCTGCATCGCGGCCGCCCGCATCGCCTGCCCCAAAAGCCGTGTGCGCATCTCCGCGGGCCGGGCCCAAATGGGCGAGGCCGCCCAAGCGCTGTGCTTTTTGGCGGGCGCCAACTCAATCTTTTGCGGCGACAAACTGCTGGTGACGGACAACCGCCCCAAGGCCCTCGACGAGGAGCTGCTGGGCAAGCTGGATCTCAAAGCCGCCAAGTGAGCGCGCGGCGCGCCTGTCCGCGCGCGCCCGGCTTGAGCCGCTTCGAGACAAAAAAACCGCCCTTGAGGGCGGGTTTTTTGTCGTTTGAAGGCGCGAAGCGCCGCGGAGCGCCTCACTTTTTGCGCTTTTTCCTGCCAAAGCCGAAGAAGCTTGCGATGGCGGAGAAGAAGTTCCTCACCGGCCCGCGCTTGCGCTTGATCAAGCGATCCAAAGCCTCCTCCAAATCCGAGATCTGCTCGGAAGCGCCGACCGTGATGCGCAGCTTGTCTTTCAGCAGCTCATCGTCCGGGAAGCGGCGCACCAGAACGCCCTCCTTCCTCAACCCCTCCTGCAAGGCGGCGGAGTCGACGGTCTCGTGCCTGCACAGCACGAAGTTCGCGGACGAAGGCCAGCACTTGAAGCCCAGAGACTCAAGGGATTCCGTCAGATGCTTGCGGTTTTCCATGACTTTGGCGCAGAAGAACGAAAAATACTGCTCATCCTGCAAACTCGCGACGCCCGCAGCCTGGGCCGCAACGCTCACGGGGAAGGTGTTGAAGCTGTCCTTGGATCGGCGCAGCGCCTCAATCAGGCTAGCATTGCCCAAAGCGTAGCCGATGCGCAACCCGGCCAAGGCGCGCGACTTGGACATGGTGCGAACGACCAGCAAATTGGGGCAGCGGCCGATCAAAGTCGCGGCGGTGAGCGACGTCTCCGCCGAAACGGGGACAAGAGCCGTGGAAGCGGAAACCTTGGCCGGAACCGCCTCCTGGGCGGCCGAAACGGGCCCGTCGCCGCCCGGCAATGCCAATGTCTTTTCCTCGGCGGGGGATTGGTCGGTCAGACGCTTTCTCTCCCCAACGTCTTGCCCGTCTTGGCCGGCCGGCTCCTTCCCGCTCTCAATTTCGGCCGCTTTGCCCGCGTCGCCGCGATCCGCGGTTTTGGCCTCGGCTTCGGCCGTTCCTTCTTGGGCGTCGATCTCGCGGCTCGCCGCCTCAAGCGCAGGGGCGCTCGGCGCGCCTCGGCCCGCCCCCGGGCCCGCAAAGTCGATGTAAGCCTCATCGACGATCACGATCTTGCCCGCGTTGGCGCGGGCGATGCGCTCCACGTCGTCAAGCGGCGTCAAGGATCCCGTCTGCGCGTTGGGGTTCGCGAACACGACGCCCGCCGCCTCGCCGTCGATCAAGGCGTCGGGATCGACGGACAAATCGTCTTTCAAGGCGGCCTTGCGATACGACAGGCCGCAGCGCGCGGCCCACACGGGATAAAAGCCGTAGGTCACGGCCGGGCTCACGACCGCGTCGCCGTCGTTGAAAAACGCGAAAAACGCGTGCGCCAGCACGTCGTCGGAGCCATTGCCCACGAAGACCTCATCGGTCTTGACCCCGTGATACTGCGCGATGGCCTCAACCAGCTCGCGCGCATCGGCATCCGGATACCGGCCCAAGCCCTCTCCGTCTTTGCCCATCGCGCGCTTGACGGCGGATCGAACCTTGGGCGAAGGCGGAAAGGGGTTTTCGTTGGCGTTGAGCTTGATCAGCGGCTTGTCTCTGGGCTGCTCGCCCGCGGCATAGACTTGAAGGCCTTTGATCCGTTCGCTCCACAGGCTTTGATCGATCGCGGGCGGCTCCCGCCCGTCCTTTTGCGCCTCTTGGCCTTTCTCTTCCTTGCCCTGCTCATTTGCGCTTTGAGACAACATGCCCAAGTCCTTTCGACGTCGGCGCGCCTTGCAGACGGCGCGGCGCGCGGCGCATGGGAAAAAGCCCCTGCGCCTCGCGCAAGGGACAACACGGTGATTTTAGCATTGGCGCGAAGCGGCGGCCCGAGCCCAACCGCCGCCCGCCTTGACGGCTTTCGCTCCCCTTCGGCCCTTCGGGCCCTTTGCGCTCCATGCCATCTTTTTTTGCCCCCTCCCCTTTCTTTTCCGCCGCGGCCTGCGCGGCGGCAAGGACGCCCGGCTCACGCTCTTCAAATCAAGCGAACAGGCGGCCTGAAGCGGGCCGGGTTACAATGCGGCTTTCGGCCCAACGCGGCCGGCCGTTTTTTGCATTTGCGCCTTTCGGCGCCATGGGATTGAGATGACATCCGAC
>CAJPTP010000175.1 GCA_905373555.1 uncultured Francisella sp.
CCACCCCCGGCGGGGGATCGGCGGCGTCACACCGTTTCGTCGCTCAGCGCCAGGCTCAACATCGCTTCGCGCGCGTACAAGCCGTTGTTGGCTTGCTCGAAATAGTATGCGTAGGGCGTGTCGTCGACGTCGGCGGCGACCTCGTCCACTCTGGGCAAGGGGTGAAGAATGCGCATGTTTTTCTTGACGCGGGCGCGGCTCAGCATTTGCGCGTCGAGCCGCAGCGAGGCGGGAAGGCGCTTGAGCTCATCGGGGTCGATGCGCTCGCGCTGCAGCCTGGTCATGTACACCACGTCGCACTCGGGCAGCGCGCTTTCCAAATCCGTCGTCTGCTCGTAGCTCAATCCGTCTCGGTCAAGCTTGTCCAACAGGTCTTGGGGCATGCTCAGGCTTTGGGGCGAGACGTAGTAAAACGTGGCGCCGAAATGGCTCAATGCCTGTGTCAGCGAGTGAACCGTGCGGCCGTAGCGCAAATCCCCCACCATGGCGATTTTGATGCCATCCAGCCGCCCTTGGGTCTCCTTGATGGTCACCAAATCCAGCAAGGTTTGCGAAGGATGCTGATTGGTGCCGTCGCCCGCGTTGATCACGGGCACGCTCGCGTATTGAGCCACGACGTCGACCGAGCCGTTGACGGGGTGGCGCATGACGATCGCGTCGGCGTAGTTGCTGATGATCCGCGCGGTGTCTTGCAAGGTCTCGCCTTTTTTCATGCTGGTGTTGGAGGAGTCGGAGAAGCCGATGACATGGCCGCCCAAACGCAGCACCGCCGTCTCGAAGGACAGGCGCGTGCGCGTGGACGGCTCAAAGAAGCAGCACGCCACCACCATGTCCCTTAAGGGGGCGAAAGGCGGCTTTTCCTTCAGCCGCAGCGCCCGCTCGACCACCATCTCCATTTCGGCGGGGCTAAGGTCGTCGATCGACAGAATATCTTTCCCGCGCAGCGTGTTTTGCATCGAGTGTCTCCCATCCCGCCTTTGCGACCGACGGCGGGATCGTGTTTTTCGTGATGTGCTTTCGCCATCCCTTGCTTGCCCTGCGCCTTGGCTTCACTTGCCCAGCAGCTTCGCCGCCATGGCGGCCAGGTCGGACTTGCTCAAACCGCCCAAGAGGTCGGCGCCGCTCTTGGCGCCCGGCGCGCCCGCGCTTTTTTGGGCCAAGCCCATCAGATCGCCGATCAAATCGGGCAAGTGGTCGCTAAGCAAACCCGCGCCCTCGGCTTTGGAGGCGCCGGCCATGCGGGCGGCGTTTTCGACGGCATCCTCGCCAAAGACGCGCAGGATTTGCTCGGCGGCGATGGGCAGATTCTTGCCCTCGCCCAGCCACGAGCGCAGCTCGTTTTGCAAACCGCTTCGCTCGAACATGGCCAACAAGTTCTGAAATCCGCCCGCCTGCGCCAACAAAGACTGCAGCATCAGAAATGTTTTGCCCTTGTCCGTTCCGCCCAAAGCCGCCTTGGCGATTTTGTCGGCGCCAAAGCCCGCCAAACTGTCCAGCAAACCCATGATTGTCAGCCTTTCGATCGACGGCCGCCGCCGCGTCAAAACGCCCAATGGGCGCCCCACAAAACGGCGACCCAAACAAAAATCACGATGGCGACGCCGATTTTCAGCGCCGCGCCCGCCAAAAAACCGACAAAGGTCGCCATTCCGACCTTGCCCACCGCCAACGCCCCGGAGTAACTGAGGATCTCGCCGACCATGGCCCCGACCGCCGAGCCCAAGAAAATCCCGGGCAAACCCATGAACACGCCGACGATCCCGCCCGCCAAAGCGCCCCAATACGCCTTTTTGGAGGCGCCGGAAAATTTCGCGCCCATCATGCCCGCGACGTAATCCAACGCCACGCCGACGGAGCACAGAACGAAGAAAACAATCAGCGAGCCTGGGCCGATCACTTGGTAATCGTCGGACAGCGCCATCAGCCACACGCCGACGAATATCAAAGGCAAGCCGGGCAGCGCGGGCGCGATCAGGCCCAAGACGCCGACCAAGCAAAACACGACGCCCAGCGTCAACCAAACGGCCGACATCGATTTCTCACCCCCATCGATTTCGTCGAAACCCGCAGGCGCGCCAACTCAAACATTGGGCGCGGGTTGGGTCTTCGAGCCGCGATCGGCCATTTGCCATCGCATGACGCGCCCCGCGCCCACCGAGCGCAGCGACCCCTCCCCGTAACGGTAGGAATCCGGCGCCGACCATTCGCGGCGAACCAGCTCGACGGTTTGGCTCAAGGGCTTCAGGCCGTAAAACCGTTCGGCGTTGGTCGAGGAAAAACCCTCCAACGCTTCCAAGGCGCCCTCCCGCTCGAACAGCTCCGCGTACAGCTCGAGAAAGCAATCGCCGGAAAAAACGCCCGCGCAGCCTTGGGCGCATTCTTTTTTGCCGCGCTCGTGCGGGGCCGAGTCGGTGCCCAAGAAAAAACGCGAAGCCATCGGCCCCGTCACGGCCTTGACCAAGGCCGCGCGGTGCGCCTCGGACTTCAAAATCGGCATGCAATACAAATGCGGCTTCAGCCCGCCCGACAGAAGGTCGTTGCGGTTGAACAAAACATGCTGGGGCGTGACGCTGGCGCAAACCGAGCCGTCGCCGTCCGCCACGTATTGCGCGCCCTCGATCGTCGTGACGTGCTCCAGCGTCGCTTTGAGCTCGGGATAGCGCCGCTTCAAGGGAATCAACTTGGTTTCGACAAAAACCCTCTCCCTGTCGAAAATATCCACGCCGGGATCCGGGGCTTCGCCGTGGCACAGCAGCGGCATGCCGATGCGCGCCATGCGCTCCAAGGCGGGCGCGACGGCGGGGCCGAGAATGTCGCTCACGCCCATGTCCGAGTTGGTGGTCGCCCCCTTGGGGTAGAACTTGAAGCCGACGACGCCCGCCGCTTTGGCCGCGTCAACGGTTTTGGGGTCGGTCGCGTCGGTCAGGTACAAGGTCATCAGCGGCTCGAAGGGCGGACGGCTTTTTTCGCCGACCCCGACCCCCGCGCCGCCGCCCAGGACGATCGCCGCCGCCTCCAAAATTCTTTTTTTGTACGCCAAGGCTTCCTCAACCGTCCGCACGGGAGGGTTGAGGTTGGGCATGACCACGGCGCGCGAGCAGCGGCGGGCCGCGAAGGGCGCGGCCAGGCGCAGCATCGCCCCGTCGCGCAGGTGAAGGTGGGCGTCGAAGGGCTTTTTGAGGGTCAGACGATCTTTTTCGATTTTCATGGTTGCCTTTCGAGGGGAGGGGCTGCCGCGGGCTTGCTTCGCCACTCGAGCCCGAAGCGCGGGCGGCGCAAGCGCGAATTTGGGCGGCCCATCCACTTCATCGCCGCCGACGATCGGCGCAAGGCGGAACCCGGGCGCAAAAAACCGCGCGGAATCCCTTTGCAAAATCCCTTCGCGCCGCGCCCCTTCCCCCCGCGCGCTCTTC
>CAJPTP010000176.1 GCA_905373555.1 uncultured Francisella sp.
GGATTCATCCGCATCGCTGCGCATTGGGCGCAAAGCCTCGACGAAAGCCGCCGGGCTAAGCGGCGCCATTGCGATTCAAGCGGGCGGTGGATTCGAGGCGGGCGCGTTTGGCTCGTTTGACGCCCTTGAGGCGGACGCCAAGCGATTTTACGGATCAACCGGGCTCAAGGCGGACGGAATCGCCGCGACGGGCGGCGTTTTTGTCGCCCGAAACCATGATTGGTTGGGCGGCAGGCTGCGCTTTCGGCCGCTCGCCGCCGCGTCGTATTCGCGCGCGGCCTTCGACAAGGCGTCGGCCAACGGCGTGGCCGTCGAGAAAAACGAATACTCGGCCTATTCCGTCGCCGTCAAGGCGGATCTTTCCTTCGCCGCAGCCGAAGCTTTGAGGCTGGGGGCGTCTTTGGGCGTCGAGCGGCGCTTTTCCGAGGATCGCTCCTTGAAGGCGAGCTTGGCGAGGCGAGAGGGAGAATACGAGTTCGCCTCGGGCGCTGAATACCCCAAAACCGGAGCGGCTGCGGAAATGCGGGCCGACTGGGATGCGGCCCCTTCCGCGACCTTGTCCGCCCAAGGCGGCGTTGAGTTGGCCGACGGGTTGAACCGCTTCGCCGCGCGGATCGGTTTTCGCTGGTTTTTCTAGCGCGCCCCGATCCATGGGCGATGAACGCTTTGGGCGCGATCAAAGCCTCCGTGGCGCTGCGGGGCTTTTTTTTGGGAAAGTTTGCGAGAAATGTTGACGCCCTCTCCTGTCGCAGTTGTTTGCGTTAGCGCTGAAAGATCGAAAGAAAAGTTCTCAAGCGACCTTTGAAGGTCCGGATTGCTTTTCTTCGAGCTTGCGCAACACGACAGCCGGAGAAGCGGTTGCGCCATGACTTCATGGCGTTTTTTATATCAACACTTCTCGCATACATCCCCATTAGAAAACCCGGAGCGCGGGGCCGGGGCGAAAAAAAAGCCCCGCAAGGGGGCTCTTTTTTGTCGGCAAAGATCGGCGCCCAACAAACCTCATTTGCCGGAGCCGCCGCCCGTGAGGTGGCCGCCCTTCTCGGGCTGGATGATGGTCACATTCGGGTTGTTCTTGTTGCGCTTGTAGGCCGACTCGTAGGCCGCGCGCAAGTTCATGTCGTTCCAGTTGTAGCCGCCGAAGGCGATCTCGGGCGTGGCGTCCTTGAAATCGGGGTCGTTGAAATAAACGGCGCCCAGGATCTCCTCGGCGTGCGGCCCAAAGATGCCGACCTCGTAATCGCCGTAAACTTTCAGGCTCTTCCGATCCTTGGCCTTCTCGTCAACGAAGACGGCGATGCCGTTCAAGCCCCAATTGGGATCGCCCGAGGAGGGCAAGCCCCGATCCGAGTATTGGGAGCGCAGAACCGAGTCTTGCCACTTGGAGGCAATCTCATTGCCCTTGTAATCGCGCATGACGTTCTTCACCCGGTTGAGGATGTGAATGCCCTTCGCGTCGCGGCGCATCGGGTCGGCCAACAGCGCGGCGCCCGGCATATTATTGCCCGCGGCCGTCGCGCTTTCGTTGAGGCACGCGCCCGAATGGCAGGCGTTTCCCGTGCGCAGCAGGTAGATTTCCTTGTTGAGCACATCCTTGCCGGCGGCTTTTTTGATGCCGCTGATGATGCCCGCGCCCTCTTGCTTGTTGTAATCGATCGCGTAATTCAGCCAGCCTGTCCGCTCTTGATTCGAGTAGGCCACGCCGCGGTAGAGGAAGCGAACGGGGAATCGCGCATCGAACCCGCCCTTGCCCTCATCTTTATTACCGCCGGCGACTTTCCCGTTCTCGTCGGCGGGGAGGCCCATAAAGTTCAGCACCTCTGCTCTTTCACGGGAGCTCTTGCCCGCGACAAAACCGGGCGGATTGAGCAGCTCATTCAATTCGTCGGGCAACAGCAGCTCGGGGGCGGACAGCCGGCCGAGCTCGTCTTTGTGGGTGGGCCGGCCCGCAACGCCCAGCGTCTGGTATCTCCTGTCCCATTCGGCGTCGTTTGAGTCCCCGCCCGCTTTGGGGGCCGTCTGGGCCAAGTAGCGGCCAAAGAAAATCGAGCCGTAGACGCCGTTGTAAATCTTCAAGGCGCCGCCGACCGGATATTCCTTCTCTTTCCCGTTCTTGTCCTTGATGAAACGGGAGTAGCTCATGCGCTTGGTGGGCAGGGAGCCGGCGCCGACGTCAAACATGTCCATCATCTTGGTGTTTTTGCCGCTGAAGCTCTTGCCGTCGACGCGCACCTGACCCGCCCCAACCATGGCGGCCAAGTTCGCCGCCTTGTAAATCCTGACGTCGTCCTCAACGGCGGGATCCACGGGGCTAATGGTGGGATCGGCGCTTCCCCCGCCCAAGCTGTGCCCGGGATCCACCGGGAGAACGGTGGAATCGGAGCTTTTCCCCCTATCGGGACTCAAAATCGAGTCGTTCTCGAAGCCCCCACACGACGCCAACGCGGCGGCGCACAGCGCCGCGGCGCAAGCGTGACTGAACTTTAGCATTGTGATCCATCCCTCTGAGTCGCGCCCTTCCGCCCAACCCAACGGCGGAAGCCAAAGCCGCGAGCGATCGCGCGGCGGCCGCAATATGTGCAATGTGTGACAGGCCCAAAGCCCAACGAGCAGGCGGCGCCCGACGGGCCATTTTACCATCAAGGCTCGGCGTCTTGGGCCTGCGGGGGCCCGAAATGCGGCGCCAATGGCCGCAACGCGTTGCAAAGGCAACGCTTGCGATTGGCGCCTTCTAATTTCTCCCAAGGCGCCGCGAGGCGCGCCGGGCTCATCTTTTTCCGCTTGAGGCTCGGCGCGCGCCCCGGCCGGGAACGCGCCCCAAAGCGATCCGGCCCTCAACGAGGCCGCGTTTCAACATCCTCAACCGTCTCGCCGCCGTCGCCCAAGCCATCGGGCGGGTCGGTCAGGGGAAAGCGGCAGGAAAACGTCGAGCCCACGTTGGGCTCGCTGCAAATCTTCAGCCGCGAATGGTGCTCGCCGAGGGCGTGCTTGGCGATGGCCAAGCCCAGCCCCGTGCCGTTGGCCTTGCGCGATTGGGCGACGTTGACTCTGTAAAAGCGCTCGGTGAGCCGGCCGATGTGCTTTTTTTCGATCCCCACGCCCGTGTCTTGGCAACTGAACTCCGCAAAACCAACGCCTTCGGGCGCCGCGTCTTGTCCGCCTCCCCCTTCGACCCCCTCTTCGCCCCTCTTTTCGGCCTCGCCTTCGCCTGCGCAAGCGCCAACCGAGCAAGGCGGCGCGAGAGCCGGGCCGCCTGCGCCGCCCAAGCCCGCTTGGCCTCGCCCGGCCGGCGCAGCGCCCAAGCTTTCGCCCGAGATTCCCCAAGCCATGCCGTCCGCCCCGCCCCAAGCCCCTGCGGCCCCTCCGGCCGAGCCCGGGGGCGTGAACAGAACGTCG
>CAJPTP010000177.1 GCA_905373555.1 uncultured Francisella sp.
CAAACAATCCTGATAGGAGAGGGCGTCAACACTTCTCGCATACTTTTCCAAAAAATAAAGAAAAAGGCAAACCGGGCGGCGCCGGCGCCGCGCAAAAAAGCCCCCTCCCCCTTAAAAAAAGGCGAAAAAAAGACCGGGCGCGCGCCCGGTCTGTGTTTGTTTTGCGCAGCGGCGAATCGACCCCGGAGCCTACTTGCCCGCGCCGGACGCCGGCCCCGCCTCCCCCGCGCCGGCTTGCGCCGCATTGGGCTCGGCCCCTTCGGCTTGGGCCCGGGCCGGCGCGGGCGCCGACGGCTTCGAGGCGTCCTCGCCTTGCGCGTAAGTGTCGGCGGTGAAGCCCTCGCTTTTCATGCGCGCCAGCGCCTCGGGCGTGAGCAGGACGGGGTTGGGCCGCATTTGCAGCGTCGGCCCCGCGCCCACGACCCAACGCTTGGCCAAGCGCCAAATGTGGTCGCGATCCTCGATCGACACATTCCACGCCACCGCCTTGGGCAGCGGCGGGTCGATCTTCCCCTCGTACTGGAAGGGGTTGGACTGCGACTGCGTGAGCGTCACCACGCGGTCGTTGCCCGCCTGCGTGGGATGGAAGAACTTGAGGCTCAACGGCGCGGACTTGTCGAAGTTGCCCCGCGTGAGCGCCATCACGCCTTGGCCGTCGGCGCCGACGAACAGATCCGCCTCGACCCCGAACAAAGCCGCGCGCTCGTCGCGCTCCATTTGCAGGCCGATGTTGCGGCCCTGCTCATAGTAGTCGTCGGTGACCAACACGTCCGGCTTCGAGAAGGCCAGATACATCGTGATGAAGGACCCCACGACCGCGGCGCCCGGCAGCGCGATCAAAATCCACGGCCACGGCTCTTTGTACCAAGGCGCGGAGTCGCGGTCGCCCGCGGCGCCGACTCGCGCGCTTTCGCCTGTCGTCATGCGTCACTCCCCAATGAACACCGCTTTCGAGCGGTGGATGCGATGCTTGCCCAGTTTGCTTTCGTCGACATGATAATCGCCATCCTTGCCCGCATGGGCGCGGCGCTTGCCATGCTCATCCTCGGGCACAGGCGCGTAATCGACTTCCAAGGAAATGTTGTAGCTCTTCGCCCCCGGGCCTTCTTTGGTCAAACTTGAGGGGGGAACCGAAACCTGCACGGGGGTGATGATCGTTTCTCCCGCGGGCACCACGACCTTTTCGGGCATGCCCGTGAGCTTGATCTCGGCCAAGCCCATGACCGAGGGCCGAACCAGCATGTCCTTTTCCGAGGCGTTGACGTAGCGCAGCGTGTAGGAGTTCTCGACCCAGCCCGCCATGTTGTCGCGATACAGCACGCCGTGGTCTTTGACCAGCTCCCCGCGCACCTCGGGGCGCAGCACCAAGCCCGTGGCCCACACGCCCACGACGGTCGACAGCACGACGAAATAGCCCAAGGCGCGAGGGCGGAACATTTTCTTCCAGATGTCCCTGTCCTTGTACTCGCCATCCAAGGCCGCCTCGGTGGTGTAGCGAATCAAGCCGCGGGGCTTGCCCACCTTGTCCATGATCTCATCGCAGGCGTCGACGCAGGCCGCGCAGCCGATGCACTCGTATTGGTAGCCGTCGCGAATGTCGATGCCCGCCGGGCACACCTGCACGCACATCGTGCAATTCACGCAATCACCCAGGCCGTCGTCGCGGCCCTTGCGCCGCGCCCCGCGCGGCTCGCCGCGCGCCGCGTCGTAGGAAATGACCCACGTGTCCTTGTCCACCATCGCGCTTTGGAATCGGGCGTAGGGGCACATGTACTTGCACACCTGCTCGCGCATGATGTGGGCCAAAAGCCAAGTGAAGGCGCCGTAAAAGCAGGCCGCGAAGATCTCCGTGCCCGTGAGATTGAACGTCACGAGGTCTTTGAACACGCCGCGAATGGGGGTGAACCAGCCCACGAAGGTCAAGCCCACCCAAGCGCAGAACAAAACGATCGTCGCGTACTTGCCAAGCTTGCGCAAGATCTTCTCGCCCTTCCACGGCGACCTTTCCAGCTTCATGCGCTTGGCCCGATCGCCCTCGAAGAAGTAATCGAACCACATCATGATTTCGGTGTACACCGTTTGCGGGCAAGCGTAGCCGCACCACAGACGGCCCGCGACGGTCGTCCACCAAAACAATCCGAACGCGCTGATGAACAGCAAACCCGAAAGGAAAATCAGGTCGCTGGGGAACAGCACCAAGCCGAAGATGTAAAACAGACGGGAGTTGATGTCAAACAGCACCGCCTGACGGCCGTCCATGTTGAACCACGGCAGGATGAAGAACACAAACTGCGTGGCGAAAACCGCGAGCAGTCTGAGCTTCGAGTACAAACCCATCACGTATTTGGGATGGATGCGCTTGGACGAGGCGTAAAGATTCTTGACCTCGCCCTCTTTTTCCTTCATCTTGGCGCGCTCGCTGCGCGCCTGCTCGGCGGACGGGCCCGCGCCCGCTCCCGCGCCGGCCTTGCCCTGGGCGCCGCGGCGCTCGGCCGCGCGCTTTTTGGCGGCCAGAATCTTGTATTCGCGCGATTCAGGGTCGAGCTTGGACATGTCGACCTCGACCTCGCCTTTGGCGATGGCCTCGGCCAGCTTGCTTTTCTCTTCGCGATAAGCTTTTTTGTGCTTTTCGATGATCTTCGCGCGAATGATCTTCGACGACGGCGCCTCGGGATCGCGCCCGCTCAAAGCCCCCTCGATCTCGCGCAGGATCTCGTCGGTCAGAGCGAAGCCTTCCTCATCGTCCCCCTCGCTCTCGCTCGCGCCCTCGCGCGCGACCTCGCCGCGCCCCGCCGCCTCCCCATCGGCCATGGGGGATGATTGGGCCCGCCGCCGCTCCTTGGCCTCGCGGCGCTTGCGGGCGATGATTTTGGCCTTGGCGATGCGAGCCTCGCGCGAGGCGGGATCCAGACCTTTGATCGCCTCCGCGATCTCTTTTTGGGTTTCTTCGTCGAATTCCTCGGCCGAGGCCGCGGCGCTGCGCTCGACGTCCGCCGACAGAGCGTCTTCCTTCTCCGATCCGGTTTTCTTCTCCGGCTCCTTGCCCCGGCCGGAATCTCGTGTTGTCATGTCGCGCCCCCAAGGGCCTCGGCGCTGGCGCGCCGATTCCCTTCAATGCTTCAATCCAATAGAATCTTTCGCGCGTTTGTTTTTCCATGCAGTCCTATAATATTGATCAGAACAGCGACGGTCAATTAACACATTGCGCGCGCAAAGCCCCGCGGCGGGGGGCGCAAACCCAAGACAAGCGCATCGATTCTTTCGTTTCGCTCCCCGCCAAACTCAGGAGATTTTACTCGGTTGCCCGGGCGATTTCGTTATTCGTTATCAAAAGATGCGGCTTTGGCCGAATGGCCGCGAAGGCATGGGGGCGGATCGGCGGGCGCCTTGGGG
>CAJPTP010000178.1 GCA_905373555.1 uncultured Francisella sp.
CATCGGCACGGGCGGGATGCTCACCAAGGTGCGCGCGGCCAAGCGCGCCGCCGAAAGCGGCTGCGACACCCGCGTGATGCATGGCAAGACGCCCGACGGCTTGGTGCGCGTTTTGAACGGGGAGAGCTTGGGCACGCTGTTCACCCATCCCGACTCGGCCCAGCGCGCCAAGGCGCGCGAGCGCTGGCTGCTTAGCCAGCTGCGCTTCAAGGGCAAGCTGGACGTGGACGCGGGCTGCGAGCGCGCCTTGCTGCAAAAGGGGGCGAGTCTCTTGCCCATCGGCTGCGTGGGGGTGGAGGGCGATTTCCTGCGCGGCGACTTGGTGCAGATCGTCAACGAATCGGGAACGGAAATCGCGCGCGGCATCGCCAATTACGGCGCATCCGAGGCCAAGCGGCTGATCAAGACCCCTTCTTCGGAAATCGAGCTGGTTTTGGGCTATGCGCTCGAAGACGAGCTGGTGCACCGCGACCGCATGGCGATCAGCGCGCCGCGCGAGGCGTCGGGCGCGGGCGATCCCGGCGCGGGCGATCCGGCGCCGGGCGGCGAGCCGAAATGCTGAAATTTCGCCCCGCCGCGCGCCTTCGCGCCAAGGCGGGGCCGGATCGCGCCCGTTTGGCGCTGTAATATGTTAACTTTCTGATTTTGCGCGGCGGCCGCGCCAAGCGGCGCATGGCGCGCCGGCGGGCGCTTTGCGCCCGATTTTGTGTTTTTCCCCTCTGCCGCAAAGGATGGAGTTGCGCGTGATTGAGCCTTTTCGGGCGCGGGCGGCCCAAGCCCTTCGCTGCGCGGCCGCGTGGGCGCTGGCCTTCGCGGCGGCCGCGTTTGCGCCCTGCGCCCTCGCCGACGCGGCGAAAGATCTGCGCGTGGCCAACGCGGCCTACGAGCGGGGCGACGACGCGACGGCGTTTCGGATGTTCGAGAGCCTGGCCGGCTCGGGCGATCGGGATGGCCAGTTCGCCTTGGCCGTCATGCTCGAGAACGGCCGGGGCGCGAAGCGCAATTTGCCCGAGGCGATCAAGTGGTACAAGCGCTCCGCCGCGCAGGGCAAGCCCGAGGCCCAGTACAACCTCGGCGTGATCTATTCCGAGCGCAAGGGCTACGTGGACATGCCCCGCGCCCTGTCTTGGTACGAGAAGGCCGCCGAGCAGGGCTATGCCTTGGCCCAAAACAACGCGGCCTTGATGTACGCCAACGGCGTGGGCGCCGAGCGCAACGAAAAGCGCGCCTTCGAGCTGTTCGGCAAAGCCGCGCGCCAAGGCTACGCCATCGCCCAGTACAGCTTGGGGCTGATGTACAAGGAAGGGCGCGGGGTGGAGCCGGACGCGCGCCAAGCGGCGCTTTGGCTGTCCAAGGCCGCGGCGCAAAACGACCCCGACGCCCAGTACAGCTTGGGCTCCATGATCGCCGCGGGCGAGGGGGTGGAGCGCAACGACGCGGCCGCCCTGCGCTGGTTCGAGAAGGCCGCCGCCAAAGGCCACGCGGGCGCCCAAAACAACGCGGGCAGCTTCTACCACGACGGCCGCGGGGTCGCGCCCGACGACGCCCGCGCCTTGGAGTACTTCAGGGCGGCGGCCCGCCAAGGCGAGACGGCGGCCATGTACAACTTGGGCAATATGTACGCCCAAGGCCGCGGGGTCGAGCGCGACGAGAAGGCGGCCGCCAAGCTGTTTCGCGCCGCGGCCTTGCAAGGCCATGCCCAGTCGCAGTTCAAGTTGGGCAACATGTATTACCGCGGCCGCGGGGTCGCCCGCGACTACGCCGCCGCCCACGCCTGGTACATGCAGGCGGCCAAGTCGGGGCATCCCGGCGCCATGTACAACCTCGGCGTCATGAGCGAGCATGGCATCGGCGCCCCGCCGGATTTGGTGGCGGCCGCGCGCTGGTACGGCCAAGCCGCGAAGCTGGGCGACTCGGACGCCGCAGCGGCCTTGGGGCGCCTGTCCGATCGCAGCGACTGATTTCGGCGTTTGCGCGGAACTGTCCGCCCCTTTTTTGTCTTTTTATTGTCTTTTTTCCTTCCCCTCCTTCCCTTTTTTCCCCCCCCGTCTGTTTTTCCGCGCCTCGCTTTTGCGCCTGCGCCGCATGCTTTCCCTTTGCTTGCGTGGGATCTTTGTTCTTTGTTCTCGATTTGCGGGTCTTTTCCGTTTTCCCGTTTTTCCGGGCCTTGCCGCCTGTCTCGCCGCCGGCCCGGCTTGGCCTCTTTGCGCGGCCTTCGTCGAGCGCCTTGTGCGCCCGGCCTTCCTTGGCGGCGTCTTGGTTATGGTCATGGTCTTGGGCCCGGATGGCTCTTGGGCTCCGGAGGTCTTGGGCTCCGGATGTCTTGGGGCGATCGCCGTTTCTTGCGCCTTGCCCCCGAGTCCTTGACGAGCTCGCCTGCGCCCCGCGGGTTTTTTGCGCCCCGCTTGGCGGCGTCGCAATCTTTTCACAATTTTCATTTACGATAAGTCATTTAGGTTTTGCCTTTGCCCTTGCCGACGCCGCCGGCCGCCGATTCGGCCCGCGCGGCGGGGGCGCGGGAGCGCCGAAATGTCCAAAGCTTTGGTGATGGTGGTCGACGACGAAGCGTCGATGATCACGCTGTTGGAGTACAACCTCAAAAAGGCCGGCTACGACGTCGTGTCCTTCGAAAACGCCGAAGACGCGACCCTGTACCTCGACGAGGGCAAGCTGCCCGACGTGTGCGTTGTGGATTGGATGCTGCCCGGCATGTCGGGGGTCGATTTGGTGAAGGTCATGCGCGACTATCCGCGCAGCGCCTCGGTGCCGATCATTTTGCTCACGTGCAAAGGCGAGCTCGAGGACAAAGAAGAGGGCTTTGGGGCGGGTGCGGACGATTACCTGACCAAGCCGTTTGAGATCGCGGAGCTCAAGGCGCGCATCTACGCGCTGCTGCGGCGCGTGTCGCCGCAAAAGACCTCCATCGAGGTCAACTTGGGCGATCTGTCGCTCGTGCCGGACAAGCGCTTGGCGCGCTTGGGCGACAAGAGCGTGGAGTTTGGGCCGACCGAGTTCAATCTGCTGCACTTTTTCGCCACCCATCCGTCGCGCGTTTACTCGCGCCGGCAGCTGCTCGACGCGACCTGGGGCGATCACGTGTGCATCGAGGAGCGCACCGTGGACGTGCACGTGCGGCGCATTCGATTGGCCTTGCAAAAGCTGGGCAAGGACGAGATGCTCGAAACGGTGCGCGGCATGGGCTATCGGCTCAACCCCGACGCGTGAGCGCCGGGCGGCCTCGCGCCGAGCCCAAGAGCCGGAGCCCTCGGGCCGGTCGCGCCCGCGCGCCTTTTTTTCGCGCGCTTTCCG
>CAJPTP010000179.1 GCA_905373555.1 uncultured Francisella sp.
GGCGGGAACCGCCTTGGATGCGTCGACGATCACCGGCTGCGCGACGCGCGCGGGCGCCTCGGCCGCGGCGGCGCTCGGCGAAGCCGGGGCGGAAGCGTTCGGGGCAACCGACGGCGCGGGCGCGCTTTGCGCGCTTGGGGCAACCGGAGCGCCGGACGCCGCGGCGCTTTGCGCCTCGCGGCGCATGTTCGCCTCTTTGACGGAGATGTCCTGCAGCACGCCGCGCAGCCGCCGCTCGTTGGAGCGCAGGCTCTCCAGCTGCTTGAGCTGCGAGGAGATGTCGCTTTCGAGGTTGTACTGCTTGCGCAGCGCCACGCGGTTTTTTTGGCTTAGGGCGTTGATGATCTTGACTTGGTTGTCGTACAGCTCGGTGAGCTTCGCCGATTGCTCCTTGGCCAAGCCCACGCGCTGGTCGAGCTCGTCTTTTTGGTTGCGCAGCGACGACATGACCGACTTGTTGGCGTCGTTGATGTAGCTCATGTACTCCAACTGGCGGTATTTCTCGTTGGGGTTCTTGTTTTGCAGCATCAAGATCAAGGCGTCGGGCTTTTGGTTTTGGTAGCGGGCGTTGAGCATGCGCGCGACGTTGGCTTTGCGGCCGTTGAGCTTGGTCTCCATCTGCAGGTTTTCCTCCTGCATGCTCTTGAGCTTGGCCAGCGTCTTTTCCTTGTCGTCTTGGATGCGCTTGAGCTCGGCGCGGCTTTTGCGCAGCTCGTCGCCCGACTCGGCGGCCTCGGCCTTGGCCGCGGTGCCCAGCCGGCGCTTTTCGCCCAAAGCGCGCTCGGCGCGCTGGATGTCGGCCTGCAAGCGGCGCAAATCCGCCCCATCGCCCCCGCCCCCCGAGCTTGGCGCCGCCCAAGCGGGCTCAAGCAAAGCGAGCGGGCATGCCGCGACGGCGGCCAAGCCCCAAAGGATAAGCTTTCGATTCATCGCCATGCGCGCCCCACCTCAAACGTCGGCCCAAAGGGCCGCCCGGAAACCCACGCCTTGGCCCGGCGCCGCTTTGGCGGCCAAGCCCCCGGGCAAACGGCCCGAAGAGCCCGCGCCAAAAACGCGGCGCCGAGGCCCCAAGCCCCGTCTTGCCTTGATTGGCCCCAAGGCCGGAGCCCCCTTGCCAAGGCAAAAGACCACGAAAACGAACGCAGCCCGGAACCGAATCCGGCCCGCTTTGGCCCGGGCCGAGCTTCGGCGCCCCAACCGGGCGCGCCGCGAAAAGATCGCGCCTCGAGCCCGCTCACAGCCAATATTAAACCTTATTGGGCGGCTCGCGCCAAACGGCGGGCGGCGCGCCGAGCGGCAAACGGGCCGGGCGGCCGCAGGCCCAAAAGCCGAGCGCCGCGCGCTTCGCGCTTTGCGCCCCGCCCGAGGCCTTCGGGCTTCCGTTTGGCCTTGGGCGGCGAAGACAGCCGCCCGGGGCCGACCGGATCCCGGGCGGCGGGCGGCGGGCCCGGCGGGCCCGGCGGGCCTAGCGCGCGAAGCGCAGCAACGGGCGGCCGGTCATCTCGGGCGGCTGCTTGAGGCCCATGATCTGCAGAATCGTCGGCGCGACGTCTTTCAGCGCCCCGCCCGGCTCCACGGCGGCCGGCCGGCCCACGTACAGGAAGGGCACGGGGTTGACGGTGTGCTGCGTGTGCGGCTGGTTGGATGCGGCGTCGAACATCTGCTCGCAGTTGCCGTGATCGGCGGTGAGCAGCAGCTCGCCGCCCGCCTCCTTCAGCGCGGCCGCGATGACGCCGAGGCACCGGTCGAGCGTCTCGACGGCCTTGACCGTCGCGCTCATGTCGCCCGTGTGGCCGACCATGTCGCCGTTGGCGAAATTGCACGCCACAAACTCGAAGCGCTTGTTTTTCACGGCGTCGGCCACCGCCTCGGCGATGGGCTCGGCGCTCATCTCGGGCTGAAGGTCGTAGGTCGCGACCTTCGGGGATGGGATGAGGATGCGGCTTTCGTTGGCGAAGGGCTCCTCGCGCCCGCCCGAGAAGAAGTAGGTCACGTGCGGGTATTTCTCGGTCTCGGCGATGCGCAGCTGCCTTAGGCCCAACTTCGACAACACCTCGCCCAAGCCGTTGACGACCTTGCGCGGGGGGAACAGGGCGGGATTGGAAAACCGGTCGCCGTACTTGGTCATCGAAACGAAATGCAATCCGGACAGGACGGTTTGGCGCGCAAAGCCGTCAAAGTCCGGGTCGGTCAAGGCGGACGTCAGCTCGCGCGCCCGGTCGGCGCGGAAGTTCATGTGCAAAACGGCGTCGCCCGACTTGATCGCGCCGTCGGCGTTCACGATCGCGGGCTTGACGAACTCGTCGTTTTCGCCCGCCGCGTAGGCCATGGCCAAGGCCGCCTGCGCCGATTCGGCGCGCCGCTGCGCCGTTCCGGTCAGCGCGTCGTAGGCGAGCTTGACCCGATCCCAGCGCTTGTCGCGATCCATCGCGTAGTAGCGGCCCATCACGGCGCCGACGGAGCACCAAGGATGCGCCGCGCAGTACTCGTCGAGCCGCTTCAGCCACGGCTCGGCGCTGCGCGGGGGCGTGTCGCGCCCATCCAAAAAGGGATGGACGATCACGCGGCGCATGCGCGCCTCCTCGCACAAATCCAAGATCGACCAAAAATGGCGCAGATGCGCATGCACCCCGCCCTCGGAAAACAGGCCCAAAAGGTGCAGCGGCCTGTTGGGCGACTGCAAAAGCCGGCGCATCTCGGGCCGGCCCAGCATATCGCCCCGCTCGAAGGCGCGGTCGATCAGCGTGACGTCCTGCTCGATCACGCGCCCCGCGCCGATGTTCATGTGGCCCACCTCGGAGTTGCCGAACTGCCCGTCGGGCAGGCCGACCATGCGCTCGGAGGCGTCGATCTCGCCGTAGGCGCCTTGGGCCTTCAGGGCGTCGAAATTCGGCGTCCGCGCCGCCTCGACCGCGTTGTCCGCGCCGCCGCAGCGCGCCCCGAAGCCGTCGAAAATCAACAAAACGACAGGTGAGGCGGCAAGCTTGGCGCTTGGCGCTGGGGTTTGTGTCTCATCGCTTGTGGGCATAATCAATTCAGCTTCCTCGCCGGATGCTCGGCGCCGAGCGCCTTTCCCTTGGCGCGGCCCGGAAGGGGCAAAAACGTCGAAACGGCGCCCAAGGCGGCGGGGAATCGCCCCGAGCCGCCCTCGGCCGCCGCCAAAACAAAAATGGCCGAAGTCAATCGACCCATGTCAATCGGCCAATAAGAGCAAAGCGCAAAATCAAACAAACGGAATCAATGAAAATTCAATCAAGAAGAGGCGAAAGAATCAATAAAAC
>CAJPTP010000180.1 GCA_905373555.1 uncultured Francisella sp.
GACTCGGGCTCAGGCGCGCCCCCGCCAGCGACGGCGCCTTCGCCCCGGCCCCAATCCCGATCGGGCGAAACAGAATCCGACGGAGCCGCTGCGGCGCGCTCCGAGCCCAAGTTGGGGGCAATGTCATCGCGGGGGCTCTCCGCCAAGACTGAAACGGCGTCCGAGACGGCGTCCGAAACGCCTTGCCCATCGGCCGCTCGCTCCCGCCCCAAGGCCGATTGGCTTTGAGAATCCGAAGCAGCGGCCTCCGCCGCAGCGGCGGATTCGGCCTGCTTGTCGCGCTCGATGCGCGCGATGGCCTCATTGACCAGCGCCAGCGCCTCTTGGGCTTTTGCGGGCGGAATCTGCCCGGCGTCGCTGACGCCGAATGCGCCGACAATCTCCATCGCCGCGGCTTGGCCTTTGTCGGGATCGGCCTGAGCCAAGCGCGTGAACGCGGGCAGAAGCTCCTTTTCGACAAAGCCGTCGTCCGGGGCGCCCAAGTCCGAAGCTTCTCGGCCAACCGAAGGCTCAAGATCCGGCGCCCGGGCTTCCTCCGGGATCACGGCTGCGGGAATCGCCCCCGCCGCGGCCTCGGATTCGTCAAGCCACTCGGACTCGTCGAAAACCTCTTCGCTGAACAACAAAGTCTGCGGCTTGCCCGCGCCCGCCTCAGGCCGGTTTTCGGCTGCGAGCGCGGAATTCGGCGCGGCGGCGGAAACCGACGCGGTCTGCGCCGCGGCGCCTTGCGTCGGGCTCGAAGGTTCGGGAATCGCATTCGGCGCAGGCGCAGGTTCGGTAGGCAAATCGGCCGAAACGGAGAAATTTTGCGCCTCGGGCAACGGCTCCGATCCCGCCGCGGGCGCAGGCGCCGCCGAGTCGGCGTCGGCGCCGAAGTCGGCGGCGGGCTCGGGAACCGGCGATTGCCCCGCCGCCTGCGCCGGATGCTGCTCAAAAGCCACTTGGGCCTGCTCCGCCGTTTCGGACGCCGCCGACTGTCCGGGGCGCTCCGTCTCTTGAGTCGGATCGGCCGCGGCGGGCGCTTCGGCCGGGCGATCCTCGGTCTTTTCCAAAGCCTCGGCGTCGGAGCCCCAATCCGATATGGAATCCGTGATGGATGAATCCAGCTCGGGCAAATCGTCATCCAAGTCGTCCAAATCGAAGCTCATGGGCGCGTCCAAACTGTCGGCCTCGCGGGATCGAGCCTCGCTTTCCGCAACCGGGGGCGGGGTTAGCGGGGATTCTTGGGCGACGTTTGCGGCTTCGGCGATCGGCGCGGGGGCAGGCTCGCCCAAATTCGCCGTCGCGTCGGCGCGCCGCGTCTCTCCAATTTCCCAAGACGCGGTTTCAACCGTTTCCGCTCGATCGTCGATGAAGCTTAGAGCCGCGCCGATTTCGTCGTCGATGGACACCACGTCGGCGTCCGTCAAGCCCAAGCCCGCGACGTCCGGCATGTTGGGGATGTTTTGAGCCGCGTGGGCTTGCTCTTCGGACGGCTCAAGGTCGGACGAAAGAACATGAAACTCGGGCTCGGCTGCGGGCGCGGCGGCAGGGGAAAAGCCCGACCCGGCGCCGGCGGGATTGGGCGCATTCCAAGCCCGACCCAAATCGATCGCGCCCTCCGCCGCAGCCGCCTCCTCAGCCTCAAGCTCTTTGCGAGCCGCGCTCCCGGCCACCCCGGAGTCCAAAGACGGCAAATCCCCCTCGCCGTCCGCCGCGGCTGGCGCGCTTTCCCCGGCGGCCGCCTCAAAGCCCTCTGCGCCCAACGTCTCGTTCCAATCCAACGCGTTGGGATCGAACGCTTCCTCGGAGGCGAGCAAGGTCGTGGGCGTTGCGAGGGACTCGGGCGATTCAAGCGTTGCGGGGGATGCGGGCTCTTGCGCCAAGGCGGGGCCGGCTTCGGCGAGAGCGGCCGCTTCGACGGCCCCGACCCCGAGAATGCCGTCCGAGCCGTCCGCGCCGTCCGCCTCGGCGAACGAAGCGCCGACTTGGAAGCCTTCTTGCCCCTCGATCGCGCTGCGGTCTTGATCGGACAAGCCCAATTGATCCGAGGGGGCGACAAAATCCAGCGCCGAGCCGGTCATGTCTTGCAATCCGGCGGTGGACTCGGAGCCGAAGGCCATGTTCAAAGAATTGAGAAAATCGTCTTGGCCGGACGCGCCGGCTTGGGCGCCCTCGGTTGGGTTCGGGCTCGCGGGCTCGCTCGCGGCAACGACGGGAGATTCCGCCGCAGCCGATTCAGCCGCCGCTGCCGATGGGGCGAATCCGGCGAGGGCGGGGTCAGCCGCCTGCGGCGCATCCGAAACCAAATTTGGGGAGCCGACGGGCGTCGAAAAAGGATCCTCAGACCCAAAGACGTCGGCCAAAGCGTCGGCGACCGCATGATCCACGTCGGCGACGCTCTTTTCCAAGGGGCCCGACGCGACGGGAGCGGCCAAGCTCGAATCGACGGGCGCAGGCGCGCTTTGCGCGCTCGCGTCCCGAACGCCGAGAGAAACCGTTTCCGCTTCGGCGGATTCGTCTTGCTCGGCGCCTTGGCCCATGTCGCCTGCCCCATCCAAAGTCTCGCCCAAAGAGAAGGCCGGCGCGCCCAAACCTTCGGACAAGCCTTCGGGCTCGGCTTGGGCGCCTTGGCGCTCTTGACCGGGAATGCCCGACGAGGCGAGAGGCAGCGCCGCAACAGGCGCATCGGCCGCATCCGACGCGGCCTCGACGTCTTCCCCGGGCAAACCCGGGGCCGAACTTGCCTGCGTTTCGGCAACCGAGTCAATTTGCTCCGCGATCGCTTGGGGATCCTGCGCAAAACCCAAGGCGTCGGCCCGGCGCAAAGCCATCTCCCTGCGCCGCATCGCGGCGTCGGCCTTGTCTTGGTAATACCGCGCCACGCGCCGCTCGGCTTGCTCGGGGCTCAAGCCGTCGCGCTCGCAGCGCAGGCGCATCAACGCGTCAAACAAGTCGTCGTAATCCTCGCAGGCGACATTGTCCAACGAGCTTTTGCGAAAGGAGTCCAGCACTTGCCTGGACGCCTCGATGGCCTCGGGGTCGCCGTTCAAGACGCAATCGAAAAAATCCCCCGCCAAAGATTGGTAGCGCTCGCATTGGCTGCGCAGCCACGTGTGGAAAGCCAAATCGGGCAGACGCGGAGCGTCATCGCCCACAGCCGCGGAGTCGATCCTCTTCGCTGTTTTTTGGGCGACGAGATTGAAATCCTTGGCCAGACTTTCCAAAAAATCAGAAAAGTTCACGGTGGTCTTCCCATGCGAGGCCCATTCGCTCGAAACGAGCGAGGACGATTAAACGC
>CAJPTP010000181.1 GCA_905373555.1 uncultured Francisella sp.
GAGCAAAGGCCCGCCCCTTCCGCCAAGCGCGCTTGGCCGCCGCATCGATTTGGGAAAAAAAGCAAAGAGCGAGTCTAAGCAAGTCAAAGCAAGCCAAACGATCCTGCGGCCCCGCCCCGGGGCGCGGCGATCCGGGGCAAACAAAAAACCAAGCGCTTCGGGGCCAACGGCAAACGCGGCCCCGGAGCGCCGAATTTCGGCCTTATCGCGCATGCGCCACAGCCGCCAAACCCCGAAAGCCCCAAGCGGGCGGCGAGCCGCGCAAAGGTGGGGGGGGAACGGAGAAATACCGCCGAACGAACAGGGAAATGCGGCGAGCAAGCGTCCGCTCGGAGGGGGATCAAACCGGCGGCGGGCTTTTCTCTCCTTTCCCTCTTTCTCGCGACCCGTTTTCACTGTTTTCTTCTCAAGCCATTATGCCGGGCTTGGCCGAAGCCTGATCGGCTTATCGCCCGGGCCGGACGATCGAATCGTCGCAAAGAATGCCACTCGGCCTCGGTTTCGCTCAAGCACTCTGCGGCGAATCGACGGCCGGACCGAGCGTCAAGCGACGGCGGCGGCCTCAAAGCCAAAGAAGGAAACGGAAGGGAAGACCGAAGGCGGAAGATGGGAAGGGCGATAAATTAAGGGAAAGGGCAGAAATAAACAAAAAAACCGCCGCTTATCGCGGCGGTTTTTTTGGCGTCGCCGAATCAAGCTCGGCGGCGAAAATCAGGGGCGCGCTTTCAAGACGCGGCGGCTAAGCAGGAGCATCGCCCCCACGAACAGCGCCAAGCCCAACAGCTGGCCCGCGACGCCCCAGTTTTGCAGATGGATCGCCAAAGGCTCCTGAGACCCGCCCGACGTGACGCTGGCGGCGATCACCAACGCCAAAACCACGCCGATCAAGCTCTCTCCGACGATCAGGCCGGCCGAGAACAGCGTGCCGTTGCGGTTGGCTTTTTCGTAAGCGCGGCGCGCGTCGGCCCCTTGGGCCTTGGCGGCGCCGTTGACGCGCCGCTTAAGGAACCAAGACAGCAAAGCGCCCACGACGATCGCCGAGTTGATCGACGGGGGAAGGTAAATGCCCATGCCCACGGCCAAGGGGGGCAACGCGCCGCTGCCTTTTTTGCGCAGCGCGAAGTCGACCACGATGACCGCGGCGCCCAAGACGGCGCCCGTGATCATGTAGCTCCACTCCAATTGGCCCGTGAAAATGCCCTTGGCGATTTGGCTCATCAAGGTCGCCTGCGGCGCGGACAGGGCGGACGCCTCATCCATCCCGGGACGAGGCAATGCGCCCGTGAAACCGTAGGCTTGGTACAGCACCTGCATGATGGGGGCCAGCACGATCGCGCCCGCGACGATGCCGATCAGCAGCGCGATCTGCTGCTTTTGCGGCGTGGCGCTGACCAAATAGCCAGTTTTCAAATCCTGCAGGTTGTCGTTGGAAATGCAGGCCACGGCCAGCACGGCGGCGGTGGTGAACAGCGCCAGGGCGGTCACGAACATCGAGCCCTCGGGCGTGGCCATCAAGCCCGTCGATTTGCCGATGGCGAACAGCAACACGGACATCACAATGATGGAAATGATGCCGATGCCGGAAATCGGGCTCGAAGAGGAGCCCACCAGACCCGCCATGTATCCGCAGGCGGCGGCGACCAAAAAACCGATGACGAAAACCATGCCCACGCACAGCAGCACCAAAACCGCCGCGAGCCCCGGGGTGACGTTGCCGCCGACGAAACTCCAAAACGAGCCCAACAGCATCAGCAAACTCAAAACCACGACGGCGAGCATGCTTTTGGGGCTCATGTCCCTGTCGGCCCGGTCGTCGCCCTCTTCCATCAGCTTGCCGCTTTTGTAGTGCCGAATCGACTGACGCATGCCCTCGATCATGGGCTTGTACAGGCTGATCAGCGTCCAAATCGCGGCGACGGTCATCATGCCCACGCCGACGTAGCGCGCCTTCTCCTTCCAAGCGGACAGAGCGACGGAGGCGATGTCCGCGCCCGCGTCAAACGGAACGGACGCGGTGTAAATCGGCACCAAGACAAACCAGGCCAGAGCCAAGCCGAACAATATGGCCAAACCGCTGACGACGCCCACAAGGTAGCCCGCGCCCAGCATGGCCAAGGAAAAGCCCATCGGGATTTGGAAAACGGACGAGCCCGCGCGGAAGAAATACCCCGCCGAATCGGCCACGACCTTGAAGCCCTGCGTCAAAAGCGTCATGACGCCCGCGACAATTCCGCCGTAGGCGATGTCTTTGATTCCGCTTTCGGCGGGATCCTCGGCGCCGGGCGCGGCGGCCGCGGCTTGGCCGCCCTTGGCGTCATCGGGCTCTTTGGCGCCTTTGGGCTCCAATTGGCGCCGAGCCAAAGCCGAGGCGCTGGCGCCCCCATCGCCCGCCTTGAGAATTTCGGCGGCGGCGACGCCCTCGGGATAGGGCAGGTCGCTGTTGACCACCATCACGCGGCGAAGGGGAATCGTGAAGATCACGCCCAAAAAGCCGCCCGCGCAGCACACCACCGTCGTGAGCCAAAACGGGAAGCCCTGCCAATAGCCGATCATCAACAGACCGGGAAGCACGAAAATGACGGTCGAAATGGTCCCCGCCGCCGAGGCTTGGCTTTGAACCATGTTGTTTTCAAGGATGTTGTGCCCGGGGAAGAAGCGCAAAATCGCCATTGAGATCACGGCCGCCGGGATCGAGGAGGCGAAGGTCAAGCCCACCTTCAACCCCAAGTAAACGTTCGACGCCGTGAAGACCAAGGTGATCAGCGCCCCCAGAACCATCCCGCGCAGCGTCAGCTCGCGCAAGTGGCCGTAAGGGTCGGCCGGGTTGTTCAGGTTTGCCATGGGAAACCTTTCTTGAAAAAACTCGCATTGACTCGCGCCGCAAACGTCAACCGCCCCAACCGCGCGAAGATCGGGCGCCGGCGGCGGCAGGCCGCCCGAAGGGAACTCCCGTCCGCGATGAATTTCGTTGCCAAGAGCAAACGAAAAGTGGAATTTTACATTAAACGAAAATTAAACACCGCAGCAAACACGCCCAAATTGCCCAATGAGGCCTTTTTGTTCGATTACCCCATCCGCCTTTTTTCCAAGCGAACGGACACTCCTCTCAGCCGACGCCGATCCCGCCTCAAGCCGCCGCATCGATTCGATTCGGGGCGCCCCCGTTGAAAGAAAAGGGGCAAAAAAAAGGGGATGTACGCGAGAAGTGTTGATAAAAAAACACCATGAAGTCATGGCGCAACTGCTTCTCCGG
>CAJPTP010000182.1 GCA_905373555.1 uncultured Francisella sp.
GGGGGGGGGGGGGCGTTTCCGCGCTTGCGCGGTTTGCCCGGGCCCTTGGCCCCGGCAAGATCCTGCTTTGTTGCGGCCTCCCGTCGTCGAGGCCGCTTGTGCCGGGTTCTGTCTTTTTTGCGGTTTGCTTGGGGGATGGGGCGTCAAATCGCCGCCCCCGGCCGCGCAATCGGCGACGGCGCAACAAAAAACGCGCCGGGCGCGCGTCGCCGCGATTCGGGCGCGCTGCGCGCCCGGCGCCCGTCCCACGCCCTTGCGCCCTTCCAAGCAAGGCCCGCAAAGGAAAGCCCTTCGCGAAAAGTATAGCGCCCGGGCGCGGGCGGCGCGTTTTTCCGGCGCGCGCGGTTGAATTCCGGGCTATTCGAGGGGCCGGGCCGCCTTGGACTCGATCCAAGCGGCGATGCTTCGCGGCCCCAGGCCGATGCTCATGCCCACCAGCATTCCGGCCAAGGCGGTTTCGGGCGAGGCGGCGCTCAAATTGAGGATGCCCGCTTGGCTCAGCGCCCGGTTGGCTTGGTAGGAGGCGTTCGCGGAGCCCTGCAGCACCATGGACACGGCGAACAGGGCGCAGCCTTGGTCGGCCAGCTCCCTAAGACGGCGCTGCATGGCGTCGCTGATGGGCGCGTTGCCGTTGCCGTAGCCCAGAATCAGCGCGCCGTCGAGCTTCTCTTGCTCCAAGGCGCGCTCCAGCGCGGGCATGGTGCCCGCGGGCGCCGGGCGAATGGTGAGAATGGACAGGTTGGGATCCATCCGCAATCGGCGCAGCCGCTCTTTGGGCGGCAGCTCGGGATCGTAGCTCACGGGACGATCCGGGATCAGCCCGGACAAAGCGGCGCGCATCAGCTTTTTGGCGCCCGTGATGTTGACCGCGCTTTTGAGCTCGAACAGGGCGTTGTTTTGTCGGGACTCCTCGACGTCGTCGGGCGGCATGGCCAGCATCGGGGAGGGGGAGTCGCCGTCGAGGTTTTGCGGGTCGTCGCCGCTGCCCGCCGGCCGCGCCCAGATTTCCCATTGGCCGTCGCGCCACAGCCCCAAAGGGTAGCCCCTGGGATTGATGAACGCCAAGCGCGAAAAGGCGCTGATTTTTTCCAAATTGAAAGGCGACAGCAAAGAGCGGGCGAACACCACGCCCACGTCGTCGTAGCCCGTCTCGAACAGCGCCATCGAGGATGCGAGGTTGCGCAGGGCGTCGCTGCCCTGCGCCTCGGGCGGCAGCATCGAGCCCGTCAAAACGACGGGCTTGCCCAAGCCCGAAAAGGCGAAGCCCATCACCGCGGCCGTTTGGGCCAAGGTGTCGGTGCCGTGCAAGATCAAAAAGCCGTCGTATTGGCCAAAGTTGTCGCGAATGGTTCGAACCCATTCGGCAAACTCGGGCGCGTCGGCTTTGGACGAGTCGATGGGCCTTGGGCTGGAACGGTAGTCGAAGCTTAAGGCGGCGCCGATGCGCGGCTTGAATTTTTCTTGGTCCTCGGCGCGCAGCGCCGCGCCTTGGCGCAGCTTTTCCGTCGCTTCGCCCAGAATCGGGCCGGTGGGGTCGAACAGGCGCGCAAAATCGTAGTACAGCCCGCTCGACGGCGCCTCGCCTTCCAGCTCCCCGTCGTCGCGCCCGGAGCGAAGCAGCCATGCCTGCGCCCGGTCGAACAGAGCCCGGGCCGCGCTTTCGTCCGGCTCAAGCCCGCGGCCTTTGTCGGCCATGCCGATGGTGCCGCCCGTGTAATACACCAGCACCCGTTTTGGGCGGCTTGCGCCGGGATCCCGGTCGCCCGTTTCGGGCTCGGCGTCGATCCGGTTTTCTTTGTCGTCGTTTGCCATGTCAAACCTCGGCGCCTGGCGCCGCAAGCGGCCGCCTTCGGGCCAAGCCGACGAAGACGGCGAACCGCTTGGAAACAATTCGCGAAACCCTGCGCGGGGCAAGCGGGCTCGCCCGCGTTTGGATTCAGCTTTCCTGCGGCCTGCGAATGATCAGCAGCGGCAAAGTGGAAACCCGCATCAGCGTTTCGGCGAAGCTGCCCATCAACATGTGCATCAACCCCGTGCGCCCATGCGTGCCCAACACGATCAAGTCGACGTTGCGCTCTTCGCAAAAATCGACCAGCTCTTTGGCCATTTCCCTCGAATTGCCCGCCCCGGTTGAAACGGCCATGTGCGTGTCGACCTTCTTCACGCCCGCCTCGACCGCCACCTTTTCGGCGTAGGACAGAATCTCTCGGCTTTGCTCCATCGCGGCGACTTCATGGCTTTGGTTTTGCAAAAACTCGGGCGCGATGGACATGAACTCGGCCGGGCTGGCGATCGTCACCAGCGTCAGCTGGGCGTTCGCCTTCTGCGCCAGCTCGGCGGCGTGCGACAAGGCCAACAAAGACGTTCTGCTGCCGTCGACCGCGACGGCGATGTTCTTGTAAAGCATGATGCCCCCCCTTGCGCGCATGGAGCCTTGCGCTCGCGCCTTAGGCTCCCTGCCTTGAAATCCAAAACGGCGGCGAGGGCGCCGGCCGATCAGGCCCCGGCGCCGCTTGGCCGTCGGGTTCGAGGATCGATCCGATCGATCCGCTTGGGCCGATCGGATCCGGCTTGCCCGCCAATCGGCGCCATCCCCCTCAATCGCCTTTTCCCGGGAATTGGCCTTACTTGGATTCTCCGTCTTGCTTGTCGCCCTCTTTGCCTTCGGCGTCTTTGCCCTCTTCGCTTTGCGTTCCGCGCAGCACGAGCAAAGGCAGGGTGCTTTGGCGCATGACGGTTTCGGCGAAGCTGCCCATCAACAGGTGCATCAGCCCGGTTCGGCCGTGCGTGCCCAAAACGATCAAGTCGGCGCCGTTTTCGTTCGCGTAGTCGATCAGCTGCTGCGCCATGTCGCGCGCGCCTTTGGTCGAGGTGGCCAAATAGCGCTCGACGTGCTTGACCCCCGCTTCGCGGGCGATTTTCTCGGCGTGGTCGAGCACTTCCCCGCCTTGGGTGAGGGCGGCGGACTCATAGCTTTCGTTTTGCAGGTATTCCGGCGCCAAGTACATGTATTCCGAAGGGTTGGCGATGTTCACCAAAGTCATTTTCGCATCGGATATTTCCGCGAGGCTTGCGGCGTGCGCGAGAGCCGAAAGGGACGTTCTGCTTCCGTCAATGGCCACGACGATGTGTTTGTACAGCATGCCTACTCTCCTGTGGACTGCTTCGGAACTTTGCGGTGGCCCGCCGCGCAAGGCGCGCTCCGGGTCCGCATGACAAGGGCGCAAGACCTGCGCCTTGGGCTAAGC
>CAJPTP010000183.1 GCA_905373555.1 uncultured Francisella sp.
CAAAAAAATCGCCGCGGGATCCCCCCCCCAAAAAAAAAAGCCGCCTCGGCCCCGCCTCAAGGCCCGGGCTTCGGGAACCCGGCCGAGGGGATCCGGCCGATCAGGCGAAATCGCCCTTTCTCTCGATCACTTCGATTTTGTAGCCGTCGGGGTCGGTCACGAAGAAGTAGCGGGCCACCGGAACGTCGCCGCATTTCATGTCCACCATGCGGCCCAGCGGGAAGCCCAGCCGCTCGAAGCGGGCGCGCTCGGCGTCCAGATCCGCCACCGTCACGGCCAAATGGCCATAGCCCTCGCCCAACTCATAGGGCCGGTCGCGCCCTTTGTTGACGGTGAGCTCCAGCTCAAAGTCCGCCTCGCCGTTGGACAGATACAGCAGGGAAAAATCGGGAAAGTCGCGCCTGCGGGCGAGCTTCAGGCCGAAAGCCTCGCCGTAGAAGGCCAGCGTTCTTTTTTCGTCCAAAACGCGAATCATGCTGTGAACCATCTTGGCCATAAACGCCTCCAACGTCTCCGCGCCGGCCCCCGGCAAACCGGCGAAGCCAAAGGGCCGGGCGACCCGCGGTTTTCGCCGCAAATGGCCGAATTATCCTAAATAATCGCGGCAAAGGCAAAAGCGGGCGCCCATTTCGCCCCGACGCCGGGCGCTATAATCGCGCCCAAGCGCCGGCGGGCCCAACCCAAGCCAAGGCCCCCGCCCCTTTCCCTTCCCAAGGCCCATCCGATGACCGAACGCAACAAAGCCACCGCGCTCGCCTTCGATTACGGCGCGCGGCGCATCGGCTGCGCCGTGGCCCACGCCGAAACGCAAACGACGCACGCCGTCGCGACGCTGACCTGCAAGAACAAGGACGACGCGACGGCGCAGTCCTTGGCGCAGATCGGACAAGCGCAGCCCGACTTGGTTTTGGTCGGGGCGCCCACGCGCGACGACGGAACGTTGAGCGACGTCGCCGAGGCCGCGATGCGCTTTGCGCTGCGCATCCAAGCGCGCTGCCCCGTTCCGGTGTTCTTGGTCAACGAGGCGTACTCCACGGCCTCGGCGTCAAGCAAGCTGGCCCAAGCGGGCGTGAAAGGCCGCAAGCAAAAAGGCTTGGTCGACGCCTACGCGGCGGCGGAGATCGGCCAAGCTTGGCTCGATTCGCCCGGGTTTCTGACCCCGGTTTTGGCCCATGACAAGCTCGACGCCCTGAAAAAACGCTTTTTGGGCGAAGAGGGATCGGCCGCGCCCGACGATTGAGGCCCGGGCCGCGCCGTTTGGGCGGCGCAAAAAGCCCAAGAGGCGCAACAACAAATATGGCGGGACGGAATGGCCGGGCGGCCGGGCCGCGCCCCGCGGCCGATCATCCGGCCGATCATCCGGCCATTCGACCCAACGCGCCTTAACCGCCCCCATCCCAACCCAACCAAGCGGGGCGATCGAGAAACGCGCGGCAACGAGGCGACGGATCTTCGACGCCCCCAAGCCGGGCGCGTCCGGCGCCAAGCGCAAAGCAAAGGAAACCGACATGAATTTCGCCAACAGGGAATTCCCATCCATCCGCATGAGAAGAATGAGAAAGCAGGATTTTTCGCGCAGGCTCATGCGCGAAAACGCGCTCACGGCCGACGACCTGATCTTGCCCGTCTTCGCGGTCGAGGGCGAGGGCGTCGAGATCGACGTCGAATCCATGCCGGGCGTCAAACGCCTGTCCGTCGACAAGCTCCTGGCCTTGTGCGAGAAAATGTCGAACTTGGGGATCCCCATGATCGCCCTGTTCCCCTCGATGGTGGAGAACAAGTCCCTTCAAGCCGAGGAGGCGTGGAACCCCGACGGGATCGTCCCCAAAGCGGTGCGGGCCATTCGCGAGCGATTCCCGGAAATGGGGATCATGACCGACGTGGCGCTGGATCCCTACACCACCCACGGCCAAGACGGGATCATCGACGAGGACGGCTACATCCTCAACGACGTCACGGTCGAGGCGCTGATCAAGCAGGCGCTGTGCCAAGCCCAAGCGGGCTCGCAGGTCATCGCCCCCTCGGACATGATGGACGGGCGCATCGGCTCGATTCGCCAAGCCTTGGACGGCAAAGGGTTCATCAACACCATGATCATGGCCTACTCGGCCAAGTACGCCTCCGCCTTCTACGGGCCCTTCCGCGACGCCGTCGCGAGCGCCTCGAACCTCGGCAAATCCAACAAGTCCAACTACCAAATGGACCCCGCCAACAGCGACGAGGCATTGCAGGAGGTTGCGCTGGATTTGCAGGAGGGGGCGGACATGGTGATGGTCAAACCCGGGCTGCCCTACCTCGACGTCGTGCGCCGGGTCAAAGACGAGTTCGGGGTGCCGACCTACGCCTACCAAGTCTCGGGCGAATACGCGATGCTGCGCGCCGCCATCGACGCGGGCTGGCTGGACGGATCGAAGGTCATCCCCGAAAGCCTGGTCGCCTTCAAGCGCGCGGGCGCCGACGGGATTCTGACCTACTTCGCCGTCGAAATCGCGCAAACCCTGAAAGAGCGCGGCGGCCGCATCTGACGGCGGCGACGAAGGGTTGAAGAAAAACCGGGCATTGGCCCGCGGCGTCGGGGCGCTCGGCGCCGGAACCAAGAAAGGGAGGCGGGGAAGAGCGTTTTCCGCCTCCCTTTCTTGGCTTTTGCCGCGCCGCTTTTTCCTTATCCCGCGGCGCGCCTTGGCGCCGTCGGCGGCGAACGTCGCCCGAACGCCGCCCGCCGCGTTGACGCGCCGCTTTCGTTTCTTTTTTCCGGATTCCCATGACGCCTTCCGCCGCCCCATCCGGGCGCTTTGCGCCCAGCCCCTCGGGGCCGTTGCACTTCGGCTCTCTGTACACGGCCTGCGCCTCGTACCTCGACGCCCGGCAAAAGGGGCTAAGGTGGGTCGTGCGCATCGAGGACGTCGACGAGTCGCGCTGCGACCCCGCCAAGACCGCGATGGTCGAGGCGCAGCTGCGCGCCTACGGGTTTGCCTGGGACGAGCCCGCTTTGCGCCAAAGCGGGCGCAAGGCGGCCTACGTCAAAGCCTTGACTCGGTTGGCCCGACAAGGGGAGATCTTCGCCTGCGGCTTAAGCCGCAAGGAGTTCGCCCGGCAAGGCGGCGCGCCCCTGTCGCCCTGGCGCGGGGCGGCTTTGAGCGAGGCGCAGCTGTTCGAGTTTTTGGACCGGGAGCTGGGCATGGCGGTTTTTCCCAACGACTCGGGCGAGGCCGCGGGAGACGGAGGAAGCGAGGGCGGGGAC
>CAJPTP010000184.1 GCA_905373555.1 uncultured Francisella sp.
CGAGGGCGCGCTGCAGCTCGGCGCGAAACAGCCGGGGTTTGGGGTTGCCGGGCTGGGGCAGGGGCGTGACTGTGCCGACCTCCAAAAAGCCGAAGCCCAAATCCGCGAAGGCGTCGATGCATTCGCCGTTTTTGTCCATCCCGGCGGCCAAGCCCACGGGGTTGGGCAGCTTCAGGCCCATCACCGTCGCGGGCTTTTCCAAAGCGGGCCCCGCGAAGAGTTTGTTGAGCCCCAAAACGTGGCCCGCTTTCAGCGCCCTAAGCGCGATGTCGTGGGCCGCCTCGCCATCCAAGGCGAACAGCGCCTTGCGCATCGTTTCGTACATGCGCGCACCTCCGCGTCGAGCGCCCGCTCACGGGCGCGAAAAACCCGAAAAGATAACGCAAACGCCCCGCAAACCCAAGGCCCCAGGCCCGCAAAGGCGCCGCGGCGCGCGCGGCGCGCTTTTTTTGCGCCGCGCGCTCAATCTTTCGGGGGCAGATCCTCAAACCGGGCGTCGATGGCGCCGGCGGTGTCGTAAAACCGGCGCTCCGCCTCGCTCACGGGCTCCTCCGCGTCGGGCTGCAGATAAATCTCGTCGGCCTCCACCGCACGCGCCTCCCTTTTGCGCCCCTCGCCGCTTTTGCGCCCCCTGTCACCGCGGTCGTCGCCGTCGCCGCGGTCGTCGCCGTCGCCGCGATCATTCCGATCGGCCCGATCGGCGCGGCCGTCCCATCCGTCCCGGGCTTGCCCCCGCGTCGCGCCGAAACCGGCTTCGGCGCCTGCGCCGGAGCCGGAGTCCGCGCGGCCAAAGCCGAAAAACCCCTTCTTTCGTTCGCCCGATCCCGCCGCTTGGCCGTAGCCGCCTTGGCCGCCTTTGGCCGCGGAGAAAATCTTGATCTTCGCGCCCGCCTTGGCCGCGGCCCACCGCAACGCCAAGGTCGAGACGGGCAGCAAGACAAACACGGCGGCCGCGTCGCTCGCGAAGCCCGGAAACGCGAACAGGGCCCCCGCCAAAAACAGGCGCAAAGGCAGGGTCGCGGCGTAGGGCTCCCGACCGCCCGAGCTCATGGCCGCGGCGGCGGCCAGGCTTGCGGCATAGCCCACGCGGGCGATCAGGGCCGAGCCCAGCGCGACGTCCGCCGCCAGCCAAACCATGGTGAGCAAAAAGCCGATTTGCCCGACCATCGCGGGGATGGAGGCCAGCTCAAGGAAAAAAAGAGCAAAGAACGCAAGCAGCGCCGGCGCCGACGAAGGCCGGCGCCCCCCTTCACCGAGAGGTTGAAAAATCCAACGAAAAACGCTCATGTTTTGAATTGCCCAAGATGGGGGGAGGACAAGATGAAGCCCGAACTTTCCGTCTTTTTGACACGAACCGATCGGCCGCTTGAAGCGCCCCTCGAAAAGGGCGATCCGGTTAAATCCGGCAAAACGCGGCCGGGAAGGCAAAGACGCCGAGGCGAAACTTGCCCAGGCGCAGCCTTTTGGCGACAAAACCGCCCAAGCCGCTCCCAAGCGGACGGCGCGGCTTGGCTGAAGTTTCAAGTTTCTTCGTTGCGCTGTTCACGGAGGCGCGGTTGCCAAGGCGCGAAAATCAGCCGCATGCAAACGCAAACAAAAGCAAATCGACGCCCTTCAATCGACGGCGCCTGACAAATCCGCAAGACATCCGTCAAGGATCGATGAATGCCCGATTCGGTTGCGGCGTCTGAAAAAAACACCGGCGGCAGGCCTCCCAATCCCGAAACCGCCGTTGCGGCGTCCGAATCGATTCTTTTCGAGTTTCCAAGCGCGCCGATCGCCGCTGACATAAACCTACGATTTTATTTTGTTTTTCGGCTTCCTCGCGTCTCGCGCGCTTTCCCAAACAAAAAAAGCGCCAAGAAAAAAAGCCCGGGCGCAGCGCGCCCGGCCGCGCAGTTTTAGATTGAGCGCAAGGCTGCAAAAAACAAGGCCCTCCCGGTCGGGACGGGCCTCGGCGAGCCGCTAAAACAGCGCCATTTCCGGCCCGGGCTTGCGATGGGCCTTGGCTTTCTTTTTCCGCCCCGCCGCCTGATTGCCTTGGGCCTTGGCGGCGGGCGCGGGGGCGGCGGAGCGCGCGGGCGCGGCGGCGGACGCGTCTTGGGGCCGGGCCGGAGCCGCTTCCTCGGCGGAACCGCTTTGCGGGCCTTCCGTCGCGCCGCCGAGATCCGCCGGGTCGCTTTGGTCGAGCTTTCCCGCCTTGTAGTCGGCCAGCGTTTTGTCGTCGATCAGCATGCCGCCCGGACGCGCGTCCGGGCCGAGCAACGGCTCGACGGAATGCTGGAATGACCACAGAAAGAAGCCTTCCTTGTGCAGCGAAGCGATCTCTTTGTCCAGCCAGATGCGCAAAGAGTCGTTGCCTTTTCTCACGGCGGGCGCGATGAATTCGAGCGGCCCTTGGCCATCCCAAGTCACGGCGAATTTGGGGTGGGACGCGGTCCACACGTACAGCGTCGCGCTGTCCAGCGCCAAGGCGTCGCCCTTGCCCGCCTTGAGGGCGGCGAAGGCGTCCGCCGAGGCGTCGAACGCGACGCGCTCGATTTGCGGCGCCTTGACCGCAAACCACGCATCGGCGACGGATCCCCGAACGACGAGCAGCCGCTTGCCCTTCAAATCGGAAAGCTCGCGCACGGGGGCCTTGACGGGCGCGACGACGCCGAAGGAGGTCTTCATGTAAGGCAGGGAGAAGTCGACCTGCCCCAAGCGCTCGGGGGTCACCGTGAAATTCGCGAGCGTCACATCCGCGGCGCCCGTTTGCAGCAGCCTGACCCGCCCCGGGGCGTCAAGAATCTCGAACTGAACTTGGCGCTCGTCGCCGAACAGATCATAGGCCAGGCGGCGGGCCAAATCGACGTCGAACCCCGCGTTTTCGCCGTCTTTGTCCAGATAGCCAAACGGCGCGAAATCCCCGAACACGCCCACGCGGATGTAGCCGCGGGCCCGAATCGAGCCCAGGCCGTCGGACGCCGGGGCTTCCGGCGGCGCGACCGCGTCGCGGTGAATCTCGATCGGCTCCGGCGCCCCGCAGCCCGCCAAGCCCAACGCCAAAACCCAACCCGCGGCGCAAGCCGCAGCCGCCCGCAAACCTCGCGGCGCCCGAGGGCGCCCGCGTCGGCAAGCCCACATCGCCATTGTCCCTTTGCGCGGCCGGGCGCCCATTGCCCGGTCCGGGCCAAAATAAAACAGGAAAAAGGAATGAAAGATAAGACCCAAAGAGGGATCGCGCCGGC
>CAJPTP010000185.1 GCA_905373555.1 uncultured Francisella sp.
GTTAAACAGCATGCGCTTGGCGATTTCGCCGTCCGAGACGCCCGGGGTCGGCGCCCCATCCCCCGCGCCCGCGTCCCCGAGGCCCGCGCCGTTGGGCGCGGGGCTCGGCATGCATTGGCTCGACATGCCCTGCCTGGTGCGGCCCGCCAATTCGGTCAGATCCAGCCTGACGCCCATGCGGGAGGCGAAGGCCATCTCGCACACGCAAGCGAGCAAGCCGCCGTCGGAGCGGTCGTGGTAGGCCAGCAGCTTGCGCGAGGCGACCAGCTTCTGGATCGCGTCGAAAAAGCCGATCAAAAAGTGGGGGTTGTCGACGTCGGGCGGCACGCCGTCGAACTTGCGCAGGGTCTGGCAATAGCAGCTCATTCCCATGCGGCCCTTGAACTGGCTCAAATCGATCAAAGCCAAACACGAGCCCTCGACGCGCTTGAGGTCGGGATCGACGCACAGCTTGACGTCGGCGACGGGGGCGAAAGCCGAGACGACCAAGCTCACGGGCGAGAACGCCTTGCGCTTGCGCCCATCCTCGGGATCGACCCACTCGCAGGTCATCGACAGCGAATCCTTGCCCACGGGGATCGACACCCCGATTTCGCGGCATAGCGCCGAGCAGGCGGACACGGCGTTGTACAGGTTCGAGGCTTCGCCCTTTTCGCCCGCCGCCGCCATCCAATTGGCCGAGAGCTTCACATTGCCCAATTTCGCGATGCGCGTGGGCGCAATGTTGGTCAGCGCCTCCGCCACGGCCAAACGCGCCGAGGCCGCCGCGTCGCACACGGCCACGGGGGGGCGCTCGCCCATGCTCATGGCCTCGCCCTCGTCGGAAAGAAAGTCCGAGCGCGTGACCGAACGGTCGGCGATGGGCAGCTGGAAGCGGCCGACCATCTGGTCTTTGACGGTCAAGCCGCCGACCGTGCGGTCGCCGATGGTGACCAAGAAGGCCTTCGAGGCGACGGCGGGGTACGACAGCACCCGCTCGGCGGCTTCGCCCAAGCTTTCGCCCGAACGGTCGACGTTGGCGTAAGGCTCGATGGAGACGGGCTCCACCGTGTCGGTCTTCTTGATTTTGGACGAGGCCCCGAACAGATCGTCCATGGGCATGTCCACCGCCAAGGCCCGGCCCGCCCCCAAGCTCACGATCAGCCTGGGCTCGGCGATGGCGACGCCGACTTGGGCGATGGGGCAGCGCTCGCGCGCGCACAGCGCCTCAAGCTTGCCCACGTTCTCGGGGCGAACGGCGACGACGTAGCGCTCTTGCGATTCGTTGCACCAAATCTCCATCGGGCTCATGCCGGGCTCGTCGATCGGGGCCTTGGACAAGTCGAAACGGGCGCCCAAGCCGCCGCCGCGAACGAGCTCGGGGAAGGCGTTGGACAGGCCGCCCGCCCCCACGTCGTGGATGGAGACGATGGGGTTGTCCTCGCCCATCGCCCAGCAGGCGTCGATCACCTCTTGGCAGCGGCGCTGCATCTCGGGGTTGCCGCGCTGGACGGAGGCGAAATCGAGCTTCTCGTCGTTGTCGCCGGAGCCCATCGAGGAGGCGGCGCCGCCGCCCAAGCCGATCAGATAGCCCGGGCCGCCGAGCTGCAGCAGGGCGTCGCCCGGGCGCATGCGCCCTTTGAACGACTGGCCCGCGACGATCGAGCCCATGCCGCCCGCGGCCATGATGGGCTTGCAATAGCCCCAACGCCGGCCGCGCGCGAAGGCGGTGAAGGTTCTGAAAAAGCCCGTCAGGCAAGGCCGCCCAAACTCGTTGTTGAACGACGCGGCCCCCAAAGGCCCGTCGATCATGATTTGCAGGGCGCTTTCGAGCTTGGGCGGGATCTTCGCGCCCTCGGGCCCGTCGGCCTCCTCCCAAGGCTTGAGCTTGCACGGGATGCGCAGGTCGTTGACGGCGAAGCCGCACAGCCCGGCCTTGGGCTTGCCGCCGCGGCCGGTCGCGCCCTCGTCGCGGATCTCGCCGCCCGAGCCCGTCGCGGCGCCCGGGAACGAGGCGATGGCCGTGGGGTGGTTGTGCGTCTCAACCTTCATCAGAATGTTGGCGTTTTCGCGGACGTACGCCTCCGCCCCGCCCTCGGGGCCCGGGCGAAGCATCTCGCGCTCCGCGCCCTCGATGACCGAAGAGTTGTCCTTGTAGGCCACGACCGTCCCGTCGGGGCTGCCGGAGTGGGTGCGCTTGATCATCTCGAACAAGGTCGAGGGCATGCTTTGCCCGTCGATCTCGAAATCGGCGTTGAAGATCTTGTGCCGACAGTGCTCGGAGTTGACCTGCGAAAACATCATGAGCTCAACGTCGGTCGGGTCGCGGCCCAAGCGGCAGAAGACGTCGAGCAGATAGCCGACATCCTTGTCGGACAAGGCCAAGCCCAACGCTTTGTCGGCGGCGACGAGCGCCCGTGCGCCCTGTTGGGAAACGAGGATGCGCTTGAGCTCGCCTTGAGGGCGCTGAGCGAAGACGGCGGCCAAATCGGCCGCGCGCAGCGCCGCGCTTTGCGTCATGGGATCCAACAAGGCATCGGCCCAAGCCTCGGCGAGCGCCGAGTCGGGCGCGCCTGCGGATCCGCCCTCCGCGCCATCGGCGGGGACAATCTCATGCCAAGTCAGCCGCTCGATGCGTTGAATCCCCTTCAGCCCGCTGTTGCGGGCGATGTCCGTCGCCTTCGAGGCCCAAGGCGACACGGTGCCGAATCGCGGCGCGATGGCGAAGCGCGCGGCGGCGCCCGGAACCGCGCCCAAGGCGAACAAGCGCTCGAGCTCGACGACCCGGGCGCCCAGAAGCCTCGCCAGTTTCTTGCCCGACTCGCCATCCAGGGCGCCGGGCGAATCGCAAGCGACGGCGTAAAGATTCAAAGCCCGAAAAGCCCGGGGCTTGGCCGCGCCCCGGCGCGCCGCCGCCGCGACGGCCTTATCCCGCGCAAAACCGGAAAGGGCGTCCCCGCCCAAAAAATATGCTGTGTGCATGGCTGCGCCACCGGCGCGCCGAAGGGTCGGCCCCCGCGCGCCTTGGTGCCTCAATAAGCGCAAGGATCAGGGCCGCAACGGCGCGCCCCGAAAACGGCCCGAAGCGAAGCTTCGCCGCCCTCTCCCCGCAAATCCCAACAAAACTCGGCGATCGAGCCCAAAGGCCGGATAGCCAATAAAAAACGCGCCGAAAACGGCGCTGCGCAATTCAAGGCCCAACGGCGACAGCCAA
>CAJPTP010000186.1 GCA_905373555.1 uncultured Francisella sp.
GCCGCTCGGATGGCAAGAACACGGGCGGGCAGATCCCCGGCATGGGGGGTAAACCTGCTTGAGCGCCGAGCGCCGAGGCGCCATCGGGCGCGACCCCGGGATCGCGCTTGGAAGCCGCATCGCGCCGGGGCGCGGAAGAGGATGAGAATGAAAATGAGGACAAGGATGGGGATGCGGATGCGGGCGCGGTTGCGGTTGCGGTTGAAGATGGGGTTGAGGATGCGTCGGCGCCCAACCCCGCGAGGCCGGACGCCGGGGCCGATTCTCGCGAATCGGGCGTCGCCTGCGCCTCGCCCGCCCGGCCCCCGGGCGAATCCGATGCGGCCGAAGGGCGGCCGAAGGGCGCGCCCGCGCGCGCGGGCTTGGGCCGCGCCGAACCCGAGACGCGCCCTTTTTCGTTGTCTTTCTCGCTCATGGTCGCCTCGTCAACGGCGCTCGCCGCCCCCCATGCCGGGGATCTGCCCGCCCGTGTTCTTGCCATCCGAGCGGCCGACCACCACCTCGTCGCCCGCCTTCAAGCCGGATTTGATCTCGACGTCGATCCCGGTGTTCAGCCCCGTCACGACGTCGACGGTTTTGGTGGTTTTCGCGACCGGGTCGGTCACCACCTCGACTTGGTTTTTATCGCCCGCGCCTTGCTTTTTCAGCGCCAAGGTCGGAATGCGCACGACGTTTTTGGCCTCGCCCACGACAATGGTGACGTTGGCCGTCATGTTGGCGCGCAGGCGCCGCTCCTTGTTGTCGGCGGTGAGCCTGCCGTAGTAGTAGACGGCTTGGTTGGACGCAGGGCCCGAAGCCGTCTGCGTTCCGTCGCTCACGGTCGTGGGGGCGGGGTCGATGCTGTCGACCGCGGCGTCGAAGCGGCGCCCCTCGTCGCCCAGCAGCGTGAAGTACGCGGGCATCCCGGGCTTGACCTTGCCCACATCCGCCTCGGAAATCTCGGCCATGACCGTCATCTTGCCCAAATCGGCCATGGTCAGCAGCGTGGGAGCGTTCAAGCTGGCGTTGACGGTGCGGCCCTCCTCCACGGGAACCGAGAGGATCACGCCGTCGATGGGGGCCGTCACGTTGGTGTAGCCCAAGGCGACTTTGGCGTCGGACAGATCCAAAGTCGCTTTCTTGATTTGCGCCGCGTTTTGCTCCCACTGCGCCCGGGCCGTTTTGAGCCGCAGCTTCGCGTCCTCGAGCTGCGCCTCGCTCGTCGCGCCTTCCTTGAGCATGTCGGATTGGCGCTTGAGCTCGCGGCGGGCCCGCTCGACGCCCGCGCCGAGGCTGCGCGACTCCGCCGCCAAGCCGTCGATGGCGGCTTGGGCGTTTTTCAGGCGGTTTTGCTGCGTCTCGGGGTCGATCGCGATCAGCAGATCGCCTTTTTTGACCTCATCGCCCACCTTGACCTTGAGCTCTTTGATCTGGCCCGACGCCTGCGAGCCCACGGTCACTGTTTTGACGGGCTTCACTTCGCCCGTCGCCAGCACCGTCGCCTGCACATCGCCCCGCGTCGCCTTCTCGGTCATGATCTGCGGCGGCTCTTGCTTGGGCCGCATGGCCGAAAATAAGACAAGCGCCGCGACGGCGGCGGCGCCGCCCCACAACAGCCACTTTCTTCGCTTCGTTTTTTTCTTTCCGCTCGCCATAGATCAGAATCCCAAGAATCAAGCGCCAAGCCCACCGGCGGCGCCCGGCCGCAGCCCCAAACAAAAAAAACAAGGGGGAGTATGCGAGAAGCGTTGATATAAAAAAACACCATGAAGTCATGGCGCAACTGCTTCTCAGGCTGTCGCGTTGCGCAAGCTCGAAGAAAAGCGATCCGGATCTTCAAAGGTCGCTTGAGAACTTTTCTTTCGATCTTTCAACACCAACGCAAACAACTGCGACAGGAGAGGGCGTCAACACTTCTCGCATACTTTCCCAAAAACAAAAACCCGGTTTCAAGAGCGAAGAGACCAAGCCCCAAGGTCAAAAGTCAAAGATCAAGGGGAAGTATGCGAGAAGTGTTGATATAAAAAACACTGTGAAATCATGACGCAACTGCTTCTCCGGCTGTCGTGTTGCGCAAGCTCGAAGAAAAGCGATCCAGACCTTCAACGGTCGCTTGAGAGCTTCCCTTTTGATTTTTAAACACTGGGCAAACAAATCCGACAGGAGATGGCATCAACACTTCTCGCTAACTTTCCCAAGATCAAAAGCCAAAAGCCAAGGATCAAAAACCAAGCATCAAGCGCGGCCGATCAGAAAAAAAAGGAAAAGCATTGAAGACGCGTTGACGCCCTCTCCTGCCGGAGGCGCTTGCGCCGCGTCGAAAAACCAGAAGAAAAGCGCTCCGCCTCTGAAAGCCGGGATTGATTTTCTTCGAGCTTGCGCAACATGACAGCACGATGATTTCAGCGTCACCATTTTATTGTGTTCTTTGACATCAATGCTTCTTTTTATTGTGTTCTTTGATATCAACGCTTCTTGCAGACTTTTCCCAAAAAAGCCACAAGCCAAAACGGCGCAACAATCGCGGATCGGCGGGCGGCGACGCAAGCGGCATGCGCCCCAATCGCGCCCGGCATCGCCCGCGCCGCGCGCCTGCCCTGCCCGACGCAAGCAAAACAGAGCCTTCCGCGCGCCCGCAAAGCGCCCCCGGGCTCTGATCGCAAGCAAACCCAAACCGGAGACGGCGCCCGGAGCCCCTGTTCACGCGCAGGCGCCGAGCTCAAGAAGTCGAAACCGTAGCCCCCCCCCAAAAAAAAGGGAAAGCGGCGAAAAAGCGCGGGCGCCTTCGTGAGTCGGCGTTTCTTTCCCCGGATGGCTCAATGGCGCGAACAGCTCTCGAAGCGACCTGATGAAGCGTCTGGATTGCGCTTCTTCGAACCGGCGCAACATGGCGTTTTGCGCTCACGCGGCGTCATGACGTTAGGGCGTTACGGTGTTTTGGATATCAACGCGCCTTGCAAACGTTCCCAAAACAAGCGGCGCCTTACGGCGAAAGCCCGGCCCGGAGGTTCGGCCTCGCCCCGGTCGCCGCGCCAAACCCCGCCCAAACCACGACCAGGCAGAGACCAAGCCAAGGCCAAACTGAGACTACGCCGAGACCACGCCGAAACAAATACAAACACAACGCCGGCTCGGGCGGAGCGGCGCGAATCAAACCGGTCGAAATCGCGAAAAGCAACCGAGCGCAAGCATGGGCGCCGCCCCGCCAAGC
>CAJPTP010000187.1 GCA_905373555.1 uncultured Francisella sp.
GAAAAGAAGGCGGGGCTTGAGCCCCGCCTTCTTTTCTCCCCGCCTCTTGTTTTTGGGGCCGCTTCCTTGTTTGTCCCCCGTTTCTTTCTTGGGCCCGCGGGATCTTCGGCGCCAAGGCGGCCCTGCGCCCGCGGCGTTCCTTGTCGTTCAGCGCGGCAGGGCGGGCCCGTCGCTTTCCTGACCCGGTTGGGGCGTGGGGGCTTCCTCCAGCGCCGTTTTGGGGGAGCCGTTCGCTTTTTCCACGGAGCCGAACCATTTGGCGTTGATGTTGTCCATGTCCCCGTTGGTTTGAATGATTTGCAGCCCGGCGCTGATCAGCGAGCCGATGGGGGCGCCTTTGGCCGAGACGAACACCAGCCCCGCCTCATTGCCCTCCTCGGGCAGGGTCATGCTTTCGCACTGGGCCGAATAGCCGTCGAGCTTGGCGTAGTAATACAGCTCCGGCTCCATTCCGACCGCCGCGTCGGCGCCGCCCGTGAACACGCTCCCCAGCGCCTCGCGCGAGTTGCGCTCGGCCACGATTTTGGCGTACTCGTTGTCGCGCAGGTAACTTTCGGCGTAGGAGCCTTCGGCCACGGCGATGGTTTTGCCTTTCAGATCCTTGGGGTCGGAAACGCCGAGCTTGCCCTTTTTCCATAGGGCGATGGTGTGGTTGGGGTTGTAGGGGGAGCTTAGGCCGTATTTCTGCGCCCTTTCCTCGGTGGGCGACAAGGCGGCGGCGATCGCGTCGCACTCGCCCTTGTCGAGCATGTCGAACAGCTTGTCGAAGGGGGCGTTGACCCAAACGGGCGAAAAGCCCGCGGCGTTGCCCGCCGCCGTCATGACGTCGCGGTCGTAGCCGACCAAGTTGCCCGCGGGGTTGATGAACTCAAAGGGCGGGTAGGGCGTGTTGGTGCAAATTTTGGCTTCGTCTTTTTTGGCCCGGCCCGCCGCATCCTTGGCCTCCGAGATTTGGCTGGAGCTTTCCCACCGCTTGGCCTCGGAGTCGACGCCTTTGCGGTTTTGCTCGGTCATCTGAGCCACTCTTTGGTCGTTTTTGTCGAACTCGATCGAGCTGTCGGAGCAGGCGACCGCCAAGACGGCCGCGAAAAAAACGGCGAAAGGGAAAGGCAACCGCTTGGCGGTTGCGATCCGCGGCCGCCCAAGGCGCGGCCCTCCGCCGCGCCGCGCGCGACTTCCGCCTTTGCCGCGCCGATCGAGTGGGGTGTGGGTCATTGCAGGCTCCCTGCCTGGGGCGCCCTCGCAAAACGCGACGGCCAAACCACTCCCGGCCGCCGCCAAAGCAAACCGGCGGCGGTCGGGGAGTCCGGCGCCGAAATTTCGGCGCTTTGTGATGGTGTATTTTCGCGCTTTGGGCGTTTTTTTGCTTTGTTTTTGCCCAACGTCGCGCCAAAGCGGCGCCAAATGCGAAAGTTGGGCGGGAATTTGGCCGTAACGGTCGGCCGACTCTGTGTGAGGCGCAACTTTTTTTCTTCCAGCCCGCATCCCGCCGACCTTCGCCCAAGGTTGGCCCGCTGTTTGGCGCGGGCGCGCAAGCAAAAAAAAGACGGGCGAACCCGTCTTTTTTTTGCGTTTTGCGCCGAATCGACTAGACCTGCGCGGGCTTGCCGTATTGGCGCTCCACCTTTTTGGTGATGTACCACTGCTGAATGATCGAAAGGACGTTGTTCACGCAGTAGTACAAGACCAAGCCCGCAGGGAAGAAGAAGAACATCGCCGAGAAAATGAGCGGCATGATGCGCATCATCTTTTGCTGCACGGGATCGCCCGTCGCGGGGTTGAGCAGCGTTTGCAGATACATCGTCGCCGTCATGAACAGCGGCAGGATGAAGTACGGGTCGGTGCGCGCCAAGTCGGTGATCCAGCCCAGCCACGGCGCTTGGCGCAGCTCCACGGCCGTGAGCAGAACCCAGTACAGGCCGATGAACACGGGCATCTGGATCAGCATCGGCAAGCAGCCGCTAAGCGGGTTGATCTTTTCTTTTTGGTACAACTGCATCATCTCGATGTTCAGCTGTTGCTTGTCGTCCTTGAAGCGCCGCTGGATCTCTTTGAGCTTGGGCGCGACCAGGCGCATGTGCGCCATGGACTTGTAGGCCGAAAGCGACAGCGGGAACAAACACAGTTTGACCAGCACGACCAGCAGGACGATCGCCCAACCCCAGTTGCCCACCAAGTTGTAAAACTGCTGCATCAGCCAAAACAGCGGGGCGGCGAAAAGCCTGACTTTGCCGAAGTCCTGCACGAGCTGCAAGTTGTCGGCGATTTTGACCACGCGGTTGTACGACTGGGGGCCGGCGTAGAGCTTGATCGAGACCTCGGCGCTTTGCCCGGGGGCGATCGTCTGCATCGGGGCGATCAAACCCACCGAGTACAGGCCGTCGCTGGCGCGCCTTTTGACGTCGATTTGGCACAGGCCTTGGCCGCAAACTGAGGTCTTGCCTTTTTCCTGCAAGATCCAAGTCGACAGGAAATAGTGCTGGATGTAGCCCAGCCAGCCCGTTTGCGTGGATTTGGGGTAGTCCGCGTCGTTCTTGTCCAAGTCGGCGAAGGGCACCTTCACGAACTTCGAGTCGGGCGTGTACACCACGGGCCCCGTGTAGGTGTAGGCCAAGCGGCTGGCGCCGGGCGGATCTTGCGAGTCGCGCAAGAGTTGGTAGATGGGGTAGAGCCGGCGCGTCTGGGCGCCCAGGTTCTCGATTTTGGCGGTCACGCCGATGAGGTAGCTGTCGCGCTCGAACGCGTAAGTTTTGGTGATGCGAAGATTGTCGCTTTCGCCCACGAACGAGACCGACAGGTTGTCGCCGCGCATGTCGCGCCGCGCGCCGTCGCCCACGACCTTGAACCCCGCGTCGGAAAAGACGTCGATGTTGCTCTCGTTGAGCAACCCGGTGCCCGCGAAAAACGAGCGCTCGGGCGAAGACCAAAACAGCTTGTAGTTCTTTTTCTCGTCGTCGCTGGAGTTGAACCGGGTCAGAGTGGCTTCGCGAATGTCGGTCGACTTTTCGTCGATGACCAAGTCGAACACATCCGTTGTCGCGCGAATCGGCCGCCCGGCCTTGGCCTTTTCGGCTCCGGTTTGCGCCTTGGCGCTTGAGCCCGCGCCGATCGAAGGCTCGGCCCTTGGCGCCGCGGCGCCCGAGGCCGGCGCCGGGCGCGCGACCGGGGCCGGCCT
>CAJPTP010000188.1 GCA_905373555.1 uncultured Francisella sp.
GGGAAAGGGAAAGGGAAAGCGGGGATGCTCGGCGGGGGAAAGGCGGCTCGACGCGGCAAAGGCCGCAAGCCAAGGCACCCCTCATTCGCCCTTTTCGCCCTTTTCGCCCTTTTCCTCTTTGCGCAGGCCAAACACCTCGCCCCCGCGAATTCTTTGCCGCAGCCTCTCCTCCAAGGACGCGATGTTGGCCAAGGCGCCCGACACGGCGTCGGGGCCCGATTCGGCCGCGGCGAAGCCGTCCGCGAGCTCCTTGGTCATGAGCGTGAGCGTGGGGTCGACGGGGCTGCGCTTGACCGTGAAGCCCATTTTGCGGGCGAAGCGCTGCATTCTGACGTTTTCGGTGAGCGCCTCGCCCCAGATGCGCTTGACGCCGCGCCCTTGGGCGATGTCCATGAGCCTTTGGGAAATCAGCGTCGCGGCGCCCCGGCCCGCCCACCTGTCGCGCACCGCGACGGCGAACTCGCAGCTTTGGGCGCCGGGATCGAGCGAATAGCGGGCGATCGCGATGACCCCGGGGTCGCGCCCGTCGGGCGAGCGGCCCTCGAACTGCCACTTGGGCAGCATCATCAGGCCCATGTCCACGTCGTAATCCAAGCGGGTGAGCTTCGAGAGCATCGCCGGGGAAAGCCGGCGAATGGAGCTCATGAAGCGCCATCGGCGGCTTTCCTCGCCCAAGCCCCGGGTCACGAAGTCCTGCACCAAAGCCGAATCCTCCGGGCGAATCGGGCAGATCACGACCGCGCCCGCGCCCGGCAGCTCGGCGAGCGTCTCCAACCCGCGCGGGTAGGGGGCGATCGCCATGTGCTCGTATGGCCGCATCGACGCGCTGACGCTTTCCAAGACGGCCCGGGCCCCCGTCACGATCGCGCCTTGGGGCGAGGCCAAAACGTCGAGCTTCATCTGCGCAATCTCGGGGATCTCGGCCACCATGTCGCACACGCCGCCCAAGACCCGGCGCAGGGCGCCCATGTCGACGGGCGGCATGCCTTCGCCCCCGCCCAAGGCGCGGCCGAAGGGGGTCGATTCCATCAACTCGCGCGCGGCGGGGGCGTCCAAGGGCGGCAGCGCGACGGCGGGCTTTTCCGGCGCCGCGACGCCCGCGCCGCCCGAGCCGAAGCTCAAAAACGGGCCGAACGTCGCATCGCGCCCGACCGTGATTTTGATCTCGCGCGAGTTGAGCATGCTGCGCATGCTTTGCACCGACACCCCGTCGACCCGGGCGTCGGGGGCCATCACCATCGCGTGCTCCATGATCGACTCGTAGGCGGCGCGGGCTTGGCCCTCGTCGCTGACGTTCAACGCCAACCCGCCCAGCATCGCTTTGCGCGCGACATGGGGCGAATCGATTTTCATCGCCACGGGGAAGCCGATGCGCGCGGCCGCGGCCGCGGCCTCGTCGGCGCTTGTCGCCAGCTCCGCGTAGCCGCAGTCGATCCCGAAGCATCCCAGAAGCCGCATGGTCTGCCGCTCCGAAATCGTCGTCGGCGAATCGCCCGTCAGCCGATCGACCTCCCCGCGCGCCTGCCTTAGCGCCGAGTCGGAAAGCCTGAGCAAGCCGCTTTCGCACGGCTCCAGCGCCCTGATGCGCCCCAAGCGCCAGCCGCGCATGCGGGAAAACGCCTCGATCGCCTCCTCGGGCAGGTTGAAATGCAGCGCGCCGGATTGGGCGAACGCGGCCTTGGCCGCCCGGGCGCCCGCGCCGCCGATCCACGAGCACAGCAGCGGCTTGTCGCGGCCCGCTTGCATCGCCGCGACCATCTCGGCCGTTTTTTCGGCGTCGCCGGGGCGGCCTTGGGGGCAGTAAATCGCCAACACCGCCGAGACGTTGGGATCCTCCAGGCAGGCCTTGACCATGGCGCGGTAGCGCAGGGGGCTCGCGTCGGGCGCGGCGTCGATGGGGTTGCGCAGGCGCGCGCCCGCGCCCGAGGGCAGCTGCTCGCGCGCGCACGCCTCGGTTTGGGGCGAAAAGCTCGCCAAAGGCGCCCCCAGGGACGCGGCCGCGTCCGCCGCGATCGAGCCCAAGCCGCCGCCGTTGCACACGATCGCCAAGCCGCCCGCCCCGGGCGCCTTGCCCTCGGCCAAGATTTTGGCGGCGGCGAAGATCTGGCCGAAGCGCTCCAAGGGCATGGCGCCCGCCCGGCGAAAGGCGCAGCCGTACATTTCGCTTGGCGTCGGCAGGTAGCTTAGGCTTGGGCCCGCGCCGCCGACAGGCGCCTCGCCGTCCCGCCCCGAGCTCGATTTGAACGCGGCCAAGGGCTTGACGTCGGCGACCGCCCGCATCGCCGACATGAGGCGGCGGCCGTTTTGGGCGGAGTCGACGTGCAAGATCACGCCCGCGGTTTTTTCGTCGCGCGCGAGGTAATCCAAAATCTCGCCGCAGCCGATCCCGCTCAAGCCCGAGCCCACCGCGGCGACCGCCGAGAACCCCACGCCCTCGGACGCCGCCCAATCCAGCGCCGCGGCGCACAGCCCCGACGATTGGCTCACCAGCGCCAGCCGCCCCTCTTTGACGGGCCCCTCCCAAGGCGAGGCGCGCAGCCCCGAGCCCGGAACGATCAGCCCCAAGACGCCCGGCCCCAAAACCCGCAGGCCCCAGGCGCGGGCGCGGGCGATCGACAGCTCGATGCGCTCGCGCGCGCCCTCGTCCTCCTCCCCCGCATCCGGCCGCAGCAAAACGGCGAACGGGGCCTTGGCCTTGCGGCAGTCCTCGAACACATCGTCGTAGGTCGACGGCGGCGACGCGACGATCGCCAAGTCGACGCTCTCGCGCGCCTGCGCCAAGGACATGTAAGAGCGCTCGCCCCCGACGTAGCGGTGGCGCGCGTTGACGGGAATCGTCTTGCCCGCCAAAGGGCTCGAAAGCAGGTTGCAAAACACGCGGTGGCCCAAGCTCCCCGCCACGTCGGAGGCGCCCCACACCGCGATCAGCCGGGGGTTGAAAAGCCGCTCAAGGCAATGCTCGCGCATGATCGAACCCTCCCCGGGCCGGAGCCCAAGCGGCGGCGCCGCGAAGCCGAAAAAAGCCCCCGCCCGACGCCAAGCGGCCGAACCAAAGGCGCGGCGCGAAACAAAATCCCGGCCGGCAAACCCAGCCGGGGCGAGAGAAAGACGAAGAAAGAACAAAAAGAAAGAAGAAATTAACGTAAGAAAGAGCAAAACAAAAAACAAGAACAA
>CAJPTP010000189.1 GCA_905373555.1 uncultured Francisella sp.
GGCGATCGCCGAGCGCGCGAAGGGCGCGGGCTTGCTGGACAAAGACATCGCTTTCGACCGCTCGGGCTACAAGTACCACGGGCGCGTCAAGGCCTTGGCCGACGCGGCGCGCGAAGGCGGATTGAAATTCTGAGGACACGGTGAGAAGAAATGGCTAAACACGACAGCGAAGAGCGCGGGGACGGCCTGATCGAGCACAACGTCGACGTGAATCGCGTCACCAAGGTCGTCAAGGGCGGTCGCATCATGGCGTTCGCCGCCTTGGCGGTGGTGGGCGACGGCGACGGCCGCTTGGGCATGGGCAAGGGCAAGGCCAAGGAAGTGCCCGCCGCCATCCAAAAGGCGATGGATCAAGCTCGCCGCGGCATGATCAAGGTGCCTTTGAAAGACGGCACGATCCCCCACGAAGCTTACGGCAAGCACGGCTCCACCCTTGTGTTCATGCAGCCCGCCCCCGAGGGCAGCGGCGTGAAGGCGGGCGGCGCGATGCGCTTGGTTTTCGACGCGATGGGCGTGCGCAACGTCTCGGCCAAGGTTCACGGCTCGACCAACCCGCACAACGTGGTTCGCGCGACCATCAACGCGCTGGAAAACCTGCACACCCCGTCTGAAATCGCCGCCAAGCGCGGCTTGACGGTCGAAGAGATTATGGGAGCCGAAGATGGCCAATGAGAACGCGGCGTCCGGCGAGAAGAAGACCTTGAAGGTGACGCTCAAGCGCAGCTTGATCGGGACGGTCGAGAACCACCGACAGTGCGCCCGCGCCTTGGGTTTCCGCCGCACGCAACAAACCGTGGTGGTCGAGGACAACGCGACCACGCGCGGCCTGATCAACAAGATTTCGTATTTGCTGGAGGTTGAGTGACCATGGCCGGTTTGTATCTCAATACCCTCTCCCCGGCTCCGGGCCAGCGCCAAAAAGCGCGCCGCGTGGGCAGGGGCATCGGCAGCGGCTTGGGCAAGACCTGCGGCCGCGGCCACAAGGGCCAAAAGAGCCGCCAGGGCGGCTACCACAAGGTCGGCTTCGAGGGCGGGCAGATGCCGCTGCAGCGCCGCTTGCCCAAGCGCGGCTTCAATTCCTTGACGGCGAAGTACACCGCTCAGTTGCCTTTGTCCGCCTTGGCCAAAATCCAAGACGGCGAGGTGACCCTTCAGGCGCTCAAAGACGCGGGGTTGATCCCCACGATCGCCAAGGAGGCCAAGATCTACTTGGCGGGCGAGATTGACCGGGCCGTGAAGGTCGACGGCGAGTCCGGTGTGCGCGCCACCCAAGGCGCCAAGGCCGCGATCGAAGCGGCGGGCGGCAGCGTGACGATCGCCGCTAAGAAGGAAAAAGTTCGCAAGTTGCCCAAAAAGGACAAAAAGGCGGATTGATTCCGGCTTGAAGCCGGGGCGCGGCGCGCAAACGCCGCGCCTTGAGCGCATTGTCGATCCCAAGGCCGGCGAGGCCTTGGGGCAAAACGAAGGACGTTGAAGTGGCAACAAAGCCAGCGGCGCAAAAATCGTGGATGTCGGCCGATTTGACGAACAGGCTCATGTTCTTGATCATGGCTTTGTTTGTGTTTCGCTTCGGTTCCCACATTCCCGTTCCGGGCGTGGACCCGGTGGAGCTCAATCGCTTGTTCGAGTCGGCCTCGGGCGGCTGGTTGGGCATGCTCAACATGTTTTCGGGCGGCGCGATCAAGCGATTCTCCGTTTTGTCGCTTGGCGTGATGCCCTACATCTCCGCCGCCATCATCATGCAAATGGCGGGCGAGATCATCCCCCAGCTTAAGGCCTTGAAAAAGGAAGGGGAGGCCGGAAGGCGCGTGATCACCAAGTACACGCGCATCGGCACGGTGCTTTTGGCGGCGCTGCAGGCTTTGGCCTCGGCGATGTTCTTGCGCCAGCAGGCCAATCTGATCACGGTTTCGCAAAGCGAGTTTCTTCTTTCGTGCATCGTGTGCCTCACGACGGGCACGATGTTTTTGATGTGGCTGGGCGAGCAGGTCACGGAGCGCGGCGTCGGCAACGGCATTTCGATGATCATCTGCGCGGGCATCGCCGCCAACATTCCGGGCGGCGTGGCCAAGCTGCTGCAGCTGTCGGCCAACGGCTCGATCAACCTGCTCGTGGCGATTTTGATCGTCGTGGGCGCTTTGTTTCTGGTTTGGGCGGTGGTGTTTTTGGAAAGCTGCCTGCGCAAGGTGCCGATCCACTACCCCAAGCGCCAAGTGGGCAATCGCATCATGCAGGCCCAAGGCTCTTATCTGCCGTTCAAGCTCAACATGTCGGGCGTGATCCCGCCGATTTTCGCCTCTTCGCTGATTTTGTTCCCGGCGACCATGGCGGGCATGCTGGGGGATCCCGCCAACCAAGGCCCGGTGGTCACGGCCATCTTGCGTTACTTCAGCCACGGCACGCCCGTGTATCTCACGGTGTACACCGTCGCCATTGTTTTCTTCGCGTATTTCTACACGGCGCTGGTGTTCTCGCCCAAAGAGATCGCGGACAATCTCAAGCGCGGGGGGGCCTTCATCCCGACCATTCGGCCGGGCGAGCAAACCGCCCTGTATTTGGAGCGCGTGGTGCTGCGGCTGACCTTTTGGGGCGCGATTTACATCGCGGTGGTGTGCCTGATCCCCGAATTTTTGATCAAGTCGCTCAACGCGCCCTTCTACATGGGCGGCACGTCGCTGCTGATCTTGGTGGTGGTGATCATGGACTTCAACGTGCAGCTCAACTCCTATCGCCTAAGCTCCCAGTATGAGCGCATGCTGAGCCGCGACAAAACCTTGGGCGCCCGACGCTAAGGGGCGCTCTTGGCGCGGCGAAGGGCGCGCAGCGAAGGGCGCAGGCCCGTTTGGACGAATATGGCAAAAGAAGACACGATTCAGATGCAAGGCGTCGTGGTGGAGAATCTGCCCAACACGACCTTCAAGATCAAGCTGGAAAACGGCCACATGGTGTTGGGCCACATCTCGGGCAAGATGCGCATGAACAACATCCGCATCACCCCGGGCGACAAGGTCGTGGTCGAGATGACCCCGTACGACCTGAACCGGGCGCGCATCACCTTCCGCACGAAGTGAGGCGCGCGGCGGCCCCCGGGCCGCTCCGGCAAGGTCGATTCCGCGATCCGCCGCATGGCCGATCGCGGAATCGACTTGAACG
>CAJPTP010000190.1 GCA_905373555.1 uncultured Francisella sp.
TTGTTTTTGATTTTGTTTTCGTTTCGTGTTTCGTTTCGGGCCGAGCCGGGCGTCAGGGCCCGGGCTTGGCGCCGATCGGCGGGAAGGCGCAGATGTTGATTTGGATCGCGGAACTCTTGGAGCAGTGGTTCAGCCCCATGCGGCTTCTGCAGTACACGACGTTTCGGGCTTTGATGGCGGCCTTGACGGCCTTTTTGCTGGCGGTGTTCTTCGGGCCGCTGACGATCCGGGAGCTGATTCGCTTCAACGCCCGTCAGGCCGTGCGCGCCGACGGGCCGCAGACCCATTTGGTCAAAAGCGGCACGCCGACCATGGGCGGGGTGTTGATCATCCTTTCGATCGTGGCCACGACCCTTTTGTGGGCGCGGCTGAACAACCAATACGTGTGGCTGCTGATGGGCGTGCTGGTGGGCGTCGGCGCCTTGGGCTACGACGACGACCTCAAAAAGGTCACGCGCAAAAACTCCCGCGGGGTGTCGGCCAAATTCAAGATGGTGTGGCTCTCGGCCGCGGCGATTCTGTTCGGGGCGTACATTTATTGGTTTTCCGATCTGCCGCAGCTGACCGAGTTCATCGTCCCCTTTTTCAAAAACGTCCAATACCCCATGGGCGCGGCGGGCTTCATCGGCTTGACCTATTTGGTGGTCGTGGGCAGCGCCAACGCGGTGAATCTGACAGACGGCTTGGACGGCTTGGCGACGCTGCCCGTGGTGCTGGTCGCGGCGGGCTTGGCGGTGTTCGCCTACGTTTCGGGCCACAAGGAGTTCGCCGACTATCTGCTGCAGCCCCACATCCCGGGCGCGGGCGAGGTCGCGGTGTATTGCGCGGCCGTGTGCGGCGCGGGATTGGGTTTTTTGTGGTGGAACGCGCATCCCGCGAGCATGTTCATGGGCGACGTGGGCTCGCTGTCGCTGGGGGCGACCTTGGGGGCCGTCGCGGTGATCCTGCGCCAGGAGATCGTGCTCGCGATCATGGGCGCCTTGTTCGTGGCCGAGGCGTTGTCGGTCATCCTGCAGGTCGCCTCGTACAAGCTGTTCAAGGTGCGCATCTTCAAAATGGCGCCCATCCACCACCACTTTGAGCAGCTGGGGTGGAAGGAAACGACCGTCGTCACCCGTTTTTGGATCGTGACGATCATGATGGTGCTGCTGGGCTTGGCGACGCTGAAGATCCGCTAGGAAATTTCGCCGGTCGGGGCCGCTTCGGGCCCGCGCGCAACGGGAAGGCGCAACGCGCCGAAGGTGAGTCATGTTTTTGGAAGGCAAAAAGACGCTGGTCGCCGGGCTGGGCAAATCCGGCATGGCGACGCTGCGCTATTTGAACGACAACGGGATCGAGGCGGCGGGCTACGACATGCGGCTCGACGACGCCAAGCGCGAGGCTTTGGCCTTGGAATTCCCCAAGATGTGCTTTTATTCCGAGGATGTCGCCGAGGCCCTGCGCCACGGCGAGTTCGACGCGGTGTCGCTTAGCCCCGGGATCCCGCCGCGCGGCGAGACGCTGCGCCGGTTTCGCGACAAGGGCGGGATTTTGACCAACGACGTGGAAATCCTGTGCGACCTGTGCCGGGGCAAGCGCAACAAGATTGTGGCCGTCACGGGCTCCAACGGCAAAACCACGACGACGTCTTTGGTGGGCGAAATGCTGCGCTTCGCGGGCAAAGACGTCGTGGTCGCGGGCAACATCGGCTACCCCGTTTTGGACGCGTTCGCGAGCCGGAAGGGCAAGACCCCCGACGCGTGGGTTCTCGAGCTGTCGAGCTTTCAGCTGGAGTCGGTGCGCGAGCTTGGGGCCGACGCGGCGGCGTGCCTGAACATCTCGCAAGACCACATGGACCGCTACGACGATTTGCTGGACTACGCCCGCAGCAAGGACATGATCTTCAACGGCGCCAAGGCGCAGGTGCTCAACCTCGACGACCCGCTGTGCCGCATCATGCGCCGCAAGGCGGGCGACGCCGCCTGGTTCTCGCTGCGGCCGGGCTTGGGGGCCGAGGCCGAGTTCGACGGGAGCTGGCTTTCCGTCCGCGGCCGCAGGCTGCTTCAAGCCTCGGAGTTGAAGCTCGCCGGAACCCACAACGTCGCCAACGTGTTGGCGGCGGTTTTGCTCGCGCAAAGCGCGGGGGTCGACCCCGAGGTGAGCGCGCAGGCCGCGCGCGGGTTCAAGCCTCTCGAGCACCGGGTCGAAAAAATCGGCGAAAAGGGCGGCGTGCTGTTTTACGACGACTCCAAAGGCACCAACGTCGGCGCGACGGCGGCCGCCATCGCGGGGGCGACCGCCCCCGTGCTGCTGATCGCGGGCGGCGACGGCAAGGGCCAGGATTTCTCCCCCTTGGCCGACGCGGCCAAGGGCAAGGTGAAAAAGGCGTTCCTCATCGGCCGCGACGGCCCCCAAGTCGGCCGCGCCTTGCAAGGCGCGGTTCCGCTGCAAAGCTGCGACGACTTGCAAGACGCCGTGTCCGCCGCTTACCGCTTCGCCGATCACGGCGACTGGGTGCTGCTTAGCCCCGCCTGCGCGAGCTGGGACATGTTCGACGATTACGCGCACCGCTCCCGCGTCTTTTGCGAGGCGTTCGAGGCCCTGCCCGAGCGCTAGGCGCCCGGGCGGCGCCGGAAAAGGCCGAAGGGAATCGGGCAATTGGAAAAAATGCAATCCAGCGGCTTGGCCGCGCTGTTCGCTTTGCTGGGCTTGGCTTGGGCCGTTGCGAAACTGGCGGCCAAGGCGGTCGCTTGGCCGTTCAAGGCCGCGTTTCGCGTTTTGGCGTGGGTGTACCGGAAGTTTCGGATCTCAAGGCTCATGGAGCGCGACTATTCGCGCGCGGACGAGTTCGACTACCCGCTGCTGTGGCTGGCGGTGGGGCTGTTCGTTTTGGGCCTGCTCGCGATTTTTTCGGTCAACGCCGAGCTTGACCCCGCCGTGTTCGAGCAGATCAAATCCTTGCCGCAGCCCGCGGCCAACGAGTCGTGGGTGTGGCGGACCAAGCTTTATTCCAGCGGCGAGTTTCTGCGCCAGCTGGGCTTCGGCGTGGGCGGGGCCGTCGTCATGGCGGTGCTGTTTCGCATCGACGGCTTTTTGGATTGGCTGGAGCGCAACGCCTTGTGGGTGGGATGGCTGCTTTTCGCCGCGATGGCC
>CAJPTP010000191.1 GCA_905373555.1 uncultured Francisella sp.
AGGCTGCGCTCCCGTTCCATGCTCGCCCGCCGGGGCGCAAGGACTTAGCATGCTGATCAATTACCTGCCAGCGTTTATCTTCATCCTCGTCGGCTACTTGTGCGGCGCTCTCTTCATCGCCTTGGGCTGGTGGCTCGGGCCCAGGCGGCCGGACAAGGTGAAAAACGCCGCCTTCGAATGCGGCTTCGAGGCGTTCGAGAGCGCCCGAACGCGTTTCGACGTGCGCTACTACTTGGTGGCGATCCTGTACATCCTGTTCGATCTCGAGGTCGCGTTCATGTTCCCTTGGGCGGTCGTGTACAAGGACATGGCGGCGCAACTGTTTTGGCCGATGTTTGTCTTTTTGCTGATTTTGGGCGTCGGCTTTGTCTATGAGTGGAAAAAAGGCGCATTGCAATGGGAATAGACGGTGCTTTCAAAAAAGGCTACATGACCACCAGCGCGGACAAAGTGGTGAACTACATCCGCGCGGGCTCATTGTGGCCTGTGACGTTTGGCTTGGCATGCTGCGCGGTGGAGATGATGCACGCGGGCTTTTCCCGTTACGACCTTGACCGCTTCGGCATCATTTTCCGTCCCAGCCCGCGCCAATCCGATTTGATGATCGTGGCGGGCACGCTGTGCAACAAAATGGCGCCCGCCCTGCGCATGGTGTACGACCAAATGGCCGAGCCGCGCTGGGTGCTGTCGATGGGCTCCTGCGCCAACGGCGGCGGCTATTACCACTATTCGTATTCGGTCGTGCGCGGGTGCGACCGCATCGTGCCCGTCGACGTTTACGTTCCGGGATGCCCGCCCACCGCCGAGGCGCTGGTTTACGGGCTGATTCAGCTGCAAAACAAGATTTGCCGCGAATACACGATTGCCAGGGAAGAGTGAGGCCCAGATGACCCGTTTGCAGAAACTGAAGTCGCTGCTCGAAAGCCGCTGCGCCCTGTACGACGAGCTGATCGAGGATCGCGGCCAGCTGACCGTCGAGCTGGGGCCGGACAAGTACATCGACGCCCTCAAAGCCTTCAAAAGCGACCCCGAGCTGGATTTTGCCATGGCCGCGGACCTGTGCGGCGTGGACTACCTCAATTACGCCGAGCGGCCTTGGCAAGGCAAGCGCTTCGCCGTGGCCGTTCATCTGCTGTCGCTTAGCAAAAACTGGCGTCTGCGCGTGCGCTGCTTTTGCGACGACGACGACTTTCCCGCCGTCGCGACGGCCACGACGGTGTACGAGAGTTTGGGCTGGGATGAGCGCGAGTGCTTCGACATGTTCGGGATCGTGTTCACAGGCCATCCGGATCTGCGCCGCATCCTGACCGACTACGGTTTTGTCGGCCACCCGCTGCGCAAGGATTTCCCCGTCTCGGGCTACGCCGAGATGGTGTACGACCCCAAGCAAAGGCGCGTCGTCTATCAGCCCGTCTCGATCGAGCCGCGCATCAACATTCCGCGCGTCGTGCGCGAGGACTCCTATTCGGCGTTGGACTACAACGTTCCCCCGATCGAGCGCCAAAGCTCCGAGCAAATCGCGAAAAAGCTCGCCGCGGAACGCGAGGGCGCTTCGGATGCGGGCAAGGAGGGCGCGCAGAATGGCTAAACTTCGCAATTACACGATCAACTTCGGCCCGCAGCACCCGGCCGCGCACGGCGTGCTGCGCCTGATCTTGGAGCTGGAGGGCGAGACGGTCGTGCGCTTGGACCCGCACATCGGCCTGCTTCACCGCGGCACCGAGAAGCTCGCCGAGGACCGCACCTACCTTCAGGCCCTGCCCTACATGGACAGGCTGGATTACGTCTCGACCATGTGCAATGAGCTGAGCTATTGCCTGGCCGTGGAAAAGCTGCTGGGGATCGAGGCCCCGCCCAGGGCGCAGCGCATCCGGACCATGATGTCCGAGATCACGCGCATCCTCAACCACCTCATGGCGGTGGGCTCGCACGCCTTGGACATCGGGGCGATGACGGTGTTCCTGTACGCCTCGCGCGAGCGGGAAACCTTGATGGACGTCTACGAGGCGGTTTGCGGCGCCCGCCTGCACGCCGCCTACTTCCGCCCGGGCGGCGTGTACCGCGACCTTCCCCCCTCCATGCCCAAATTCAAGGCAAGCAAATTCCTCAAGGGCAAGAAGCTGGATTGGATGAACGAGGGCCGCGACGGCAGCTTCCTGGACTTCATCGACAGCTTCTGCGCGCGCTTCGACGGCTACTGCGACCAGTACGAGACGCTTTTGTCGGACAACCGCATTTGGAAGCAGCGCACGGTCGGCATCGGCAAGATCTCCGCCGAGCGCGCCATCGAGAAGAGCTTCACGGGCCCGATGCTGCGCGGCAGCGGCGTGGAGTGGGATCTGCGGCGCAAGGAGCCGTACTGCTCCTACGACGACGTGGAGTTCAAGGTGCCCGTCGGGGTCGAGGGCGATTGCTACGACCGTTACCTCGTGCGCATGGCCGAGATGCGGCAAAGCAACGCGATCATCAAGCAGTGCGCGGCTTGGCTGCGCGACAACCCGGGCCCGGTGATGGTTGAAAACGCCAAGGTCGCCCCGCCCAAGCGCGAGAAGATGAAAGCCAACATGGAAGAGCTGATCCACCACTTCAAGCTCTTCAGCGAGGGTTTCCGCGTTCCCGAGGGCGAGGTGTATGTCGCGACCGAGCATCCCAAGGGGGAGCTGGGCGTGTACCTGATCTCGGACGGCTCGAACAAGCCCTTCCGATTCCGCGTGCGCTCGCCGTCGTTCATTCACATGCAGGGCTTGGAAGAATTGGGCCGCAACCATATGCTGGCCGACGTGGTGGCCATCATCGGCACCATCGACGTGGTCTTCGGGGAGGTGGACAGATAATGGCCGACGAAAACAACAGCAACGGCGGCCGCCGCGGCTTCACGCTGCGCGGCGTCGAGGTGCAAAACGCCCCCGATCCCGTCTTGTCCGAGGAGGCCAAGCGGCAAATCGAGGTCGAGGCGCGCAAGTATCCCCCCGAGCGCAGGCGCTCATGCATCATGTCGGCGCTGCGCATCGCGCAGGACGAGAAGGGCTGGCTCTCGACCGACGTGATCGACTCGGTGTGCGAGTACGTCGGCGTGCCCCCGATCGTGGGCTATGAGATCGCGACCTTCTACAACATGTACAACAT
>CAJPTP010000192.1 GCA_905373555.1 uncultured Francisella sp.
CGACCATTGAAGGTCCGGGTTGCGTTTCTTCGGGCTTCCGTAACAGGACGCCCGGAGCGGACGCCGACGCCATGGCGCCATGGCGTTTTTTGATGTCAACACTTCTCGCGCGCTTTTTATCACCCCCAAAAAAAAGCCGCGCCCGGGCGACCGGGGCGGCTTGGAGGTTTTTCTTCAAACAAGGGTTTTGGCTTGGGGCAGACGGCCTAACCGCCCCATTGGCTTTCGCCATCCGGATGCTCGGCGTCCCAGCGGTCGTAGGCGTCGACGATTCTTTGCACCATGGGGTGGCGCACCACGTCTTGCGACGTGAAGCGATGAAAACGCAGCCCGGGAATCCCCTGCAGCTTGTCGCGCGCGTCGCGCAGGCCGCTTTTGACGGCGCGGGGCAAGTCCACCTGCGTCAAATCGCCCGTGATGACCGTCTTGGAGCCGAAGCCGATGCGCGTGAGAAACATCTTCATCTGCTCGGGCGTGGTGTTTTGGGCCTCGTCGAGAATGACGAAGCTGGAGTTGAGGGTGCGGCCGCGCATGTAGGCCAAGGGGGCGATCTCGATCACGCCCTTCTCGAGGTTTCTCGACACGCGGTCGAACCCCATCAGATCGAACAGCGCGTCGTACAGCGGCCGCAGGTAGGGATCCACCTTTTGGCTCAAATCGCCCGGCAAAAAGCCCAGCTTTTCGCCCGCCTCGACGGCGGGGCGAACCAGCACCACGCGCTCGACGCTGTCGCGATTGACGGCGTCGACGGCGGCCGCGACCGCCAAATAGGTCTTGCCCGTTCCCGCCGGGCCAATCCCGAACACGCAATCGTTTTCCGCGATGGCCTTGAGGTACTCCTCTTGGCCCCGGGTGCGGGCGCGCACGGGCGCGCCCTTGCGAATCTTGAGCCCCGAGCTTTTGCCCGCGCCGTCGGATCGCCCCGACTTGGCCTCCACCGCAGCCAAGTGCACGTCGGATCCGCCGATTTCGCCGCTCTCGGCCTGTTCGGCGAGCCGCAACAGCGCCTTGCGGGCGATGCGGGCGTCGGCGCCTTCGATGAGAAAATGGGCGCCGCGGCGCGACACGCGAACGTCGAACGCCTCGCCCAGCGTCGCCAAATTGCCCTCCAGAGGGCCGCACAGGCGCATCATCGCGCCTTGGTCGAGATCCTTGAGAAAAACGTGCTCTTCGATTGACTCCATTGTGTGAAGGGTCGTCCTTTCCGCTCATGGGCTCCGCCCCCAAAACGGCGGGCCTCGCTTGGCGATTATACGCCCCGCCGCGCGACAAACTTAAGACAGGCAAGACCCGCAAGCTTGGGCGGATCGGGCGGCCGAGCGGAACGGTCAGTCAAGCGGAACGGTCAGTCAAGCGGAACGGTCAGTCAAGCGGAACGGTCGTCGAGCGGAACGGTCAGTCAAGCGGAACGGTCAGTCAAGCGGAACGGCCGGTCAAGCGGGCCGGGCGCCCGGAGCAGGTCGACCGGGCGTCGGGCGCTTGGAGGCGCGCAACGGGAAGACGGCTTTTTCGGTCGAGAAAACAAACAATCGGCCTCTTCGGCCGGATGGGGGAAAAAGACGCCCCGGGGATCGAAAAATCCCGCGCGTTTTGCGCCAAGCGCGAAAAAAGCGCCCTTATAATAGGGAGATAGACCCAAAACAGCGGGTTTGCGCCCGCAGCTCGGCTTGGCCGAGCAGGAGAACCCATCATGAAAACCACACTTGCCACCATCGCTCTGGCCGCCTCGGCCTGCGTTTGCCTGCCCGCCTTCGCCGACAGCCTTCAGCTGTCGGCGCGGTCGGTTTTCACCCAAAACGGCTCCGCGCCCGTCGTGATCAGCCAATACCGGCTGGCCGACGCCGGGGCCGCCCGAGGCGCCACGCCTGCGGCGCCCTCGGCGCCCGCCGCTCAGGCCCCCCAAGCTCCGGCGGCCCTGGCCAACCCCGCCAGCGCCGAGTTCTTGCAGCAAAAACTGCAGCAAGGAACCGCGCAGGACGTCAAATGGCAACCTGAAATGTACAACCCGGCCTCTGACAAGAGCAAGGCTCAAGACGATCGCGCCCAAGGGGCCAAAAAACGCTGCAAGATCAAAAGCAGCGCGGGCGAGTTCGCGGGCGAGGGCGCCGACGGCAAGGCCGCCGCGGCCGAGGCCGTCGAAGCCTGCAAACGCGACAACACCTCGGAATTTTGCCAAATCGCCCAGCCCGAGTGCGAAGACATTCAATGACGCCCGACCTCTCCGGGCTTGGGCCCGGAGAGGCGGTCGGGTCGCATTGCGACGGCGATCGGCAACAATAAAAAACGCGGCCGCTTTTGGGCCGCGTTTTTTATTGTTGCCCGCTTGTCCGCGAGGCAAACGCAAGAGGCGTGATCTAAAAAAACGCCATAGAATCAGCGCCCTAATATCAGATTCGGCCGTCATGTCGCGGAAGCTCGGCGCGGCGCAATCCAGGCGCTTCAAAGGCGCTTTGAGAGCTTTTGCGGATTATTGACCATCTTTGGCGAAAGGAACGCCGATCGGCAAAGACGTCGACGTTTCATCGACTCTTTCCGTTGTCCGCAGGCGCGAGCAACGCGCGCGTTGGCCCGTTGCATGGCGGCGCGCGGCGCCAACGCGCGGCAAGCCACGCGCGCCGCGACGCCGCGCCCTTCTCCATTCCGCCGCCCCGCCCAACGCGCAACGCGCGCGCCGCGCTTTGACAAGACCGCGATCACGCGCGTTGTCGACGCGGCGAACGCCGGATCCGGCGCCAACGCCGATCGGCTTGCTTTCTATTCAACTGGGCGAGCGCGCCGACGCATCGGCCCCATGGGCCAACGCCCCGGCATCAAGCCCGAGACGCCCCATTCCACGCCGCCCGCCGACGCGCTCATCCTGCCGCCGCAATCCCGCCTCCAACAAAAAAGCGCCGGAACGGCCGGACGCCCGCGCGCAGAGCGCGGATCTGCGGCGGAGACTCTCGAACACCCCATCCGCCAGGAATAGGGGAATAAAAAAAGCGGGCTCGCCGCCTCAAAGGCGACGAACCCGCTGTGTTGGCTCCCCGAGCAGGGCTCGAACCTGCGACACATGGATTAACAGTCCACCGCTCTACCGACTGAGCTATCAGGGAA
>CAJPTP010000193.1 GCA_905373555.1 uncultured Francisella sp.
TTCGCGGACCGCGGGTCAAGGCGAAGAGGCGGGCGCTCATTTCGTCGCCGTTGGGGGCCGGAGTTCTTTGCGTCTTGGCGCTCGCGGCGTCGGGGTGCTCGCAGGCGGGGCAGGACGGCAACGGATGGTTGTCCAAAACCAAGTCTTATTTGTTCGGCTCCAACGCCGACCGGACGGCCGCTTCCGTTGATTTGAAGCCCGTCGCGCCGCCCCCCACGCCGGAGTCGATCAACCTCTCCGCCCCGCGCGACGCGCTGATGGGGCAGATCGCCAAGCTTTCGACGGAAGACAAGGTCAAGCTCGCCAACGATTACGAGGCCAAGCAGAATCTCAACATGGCCGTGTCCGTTTGGCAGCAGCTGGAGGCCGAGTCCTACAAGCCATCCGCCATTCAGCTGGGCCGGCTGTATTTCGTTTTGTACGAGCAAAACAAGGATCCGCGATTTTTGGCCGAGTCGATTCGGCGCGTGAACGCCGCCTCCGAGCTGGATGACCCCGTCGCGTACTACTACTTGGGCGAGATGGCGTTCAAAGATTACGCGCGCCGCAGCCGCGTGGACAACCACAACCAAGCGGCGCTGAAGTGGTATGGGCTCGCGGCGGACAAAGGCTACGCGCCCGCCTACGCCGGTTTGGCCAAGGTCTACGGCACGGGCGGGTTTGGCGTGGAGCGCGACGAGGCCGAGGCGAAAAAGTGGCTGGATAAGGCCGTCTCATCCGGCGACGCCGAGGCTCAGCTGTCCGTGGCCAAGCTGTATCTCAACGGCTGGGGCGTGCCGCGCAGCCCCAAGGATTATCTGCATTGGGTGTGGGTGGCGGCGAGCAACGGCAACCCGGAGGCGTACACGGCCTACGGCCTTTACGCCCAAATCGACCCCAAGGCGATGTCGCCCGCCGTTGTGGATTTGCTGCGCCAAGCCGACGAGCTGGGCAACCCTGAGTGCTCATACGCTTTGGGGCTGGCCTACGAGGGCGGCTTCGGCGGGCTTGCGAAGGATCCCGTTCGGGCTTTGGAGCAATTTGACAAGGCGGGGCAACTGGGCAACGACCGGGCGCTGTACAAAACCGCGAGCATGCGCTTCACGGGCGTGGGCGCGGAAATCGATTACGCCCGCAGCGTCAAAGACGCGATGGACTTGAAAGAGGCTGCGGGCGACGTGCCGCCGGAAATCAAGCTGATGCTGGCGCGCATTTTCATCGAGGGCGGCCACGGCGTGGAGGTCAACCGCAGAGCGGCGCTGGAGTGGGCTTCGCAGGTGCCGCCGCGCGAAAAAGCCCTGTACCGGGAAGCCAGAAGAATCGCGACCCGGGCGCAAGGCTAAGGCGGTCGCCCAAAAAAGAAGGGAAAGGCCGAGCCTTTCCCTTCTTTTGTTCCTTTTGTTCCTATTTCCGGCTGCGGCCCGCCGCGCGGGCGTTTTGGCTCGTTGGGCCCGTTGGGGCCGTTGGGCCAAAATATCGCGCCTTGGGCCCTTGAAGGCTTAGCCCCGGCCCGAATGGGGGCGGGGCGCCTTGGATGGCGCGCCGGATGCGTTCCTGCGCCCCGAGGCGTTGCGGTTGAAGGCTTTGCGCTCGCCCAAGGCCGCTTGGCCCCCTTGAGATGGGCCTTGCCCCGCTTGGCCGGGGGCATTGCCCCCGTCTTGGCCTTGCCCCTCGGCCTTGCCCTCGGCCCCATCCTTGGCGCGGTTTTCCTTGGCCAAGTTCTTGAGCAAAACCAAGGAGCTGCCGTCGTTGTCGGGCCGCTCGGCGTAGGCCAGGACTTTTTCGTTGCGAATCAGCCAAAGGCGCGCGAGCTTTTTGAGCTTGGGGTTGAATCCCTTGGAGTTGACCCCCGCGCCATGCACGATTTCCACGGCGCCCGCGCCGTTTTGCCGGGCTTTTTCGACGAACTCGTTGAGCGCCTCTTGGGCCTCCTCGCAGCGAAAACCGTGCAGGTCAAGGGAGTCGACGATGCGCCATTTGCCTTTGATCAGATCCTTGGGCAGCTGCCGGCCCGATTCCTCGGCGCAGTAGCGCCGGGGCGGCTCGTCGCCCTCGGCCAGCTCGCTTGCGACCCAAACGTAGTCGGGCATGGTCTTTCTTTGCTCTTCGAGCAGGTCGCTGCGCTTGACGATGGGGGCGCTTTCGACGCCCCTTTCGCGGACGCTTTTCAAATCCATTTTCTTCACGGCGCCGGACATGAAATCGGCGAAGCTGGAGACATCCTTGCGCACGGGCTCAGGCTCGTAGGCGGGCTTGAGATCGACTTTGTTGGGCGCGCTCGCCTTGGGGGCCGTCTTGCCCAGCTCCTTGAGCGCTTTTTGCCACTCCGCTTGAGGGGTCTTTTCTTCGTTGTTTCCGGTGCGGTTTTTTGCGGCGTCGCGATTGCCGCGCATGTCTTTCTTGGCCATCTTTTCTCTTGAGCTGAAGTCGGCGCGCCGAGCGCCCGGAGGCTGCTCTCGGCGCGCCCGGTTTGCCGAAACCGACGCAAAGCGCCCATTATATAGCTTGAAAAAAAAGTTGCGTCAAAACAAAAGCGCCTCGGCGCGATTCCTCGGCCCGGCAAAGGCGCCGAAAGGGGGGAGAATGTGGGGAATAGCCGTCGGCGACGCCATCGGCTCGCGATTCGATTTTCGCCCGCCGCCCGAGCCCGATTTTGAACTGTGGGGCGAAGGGGCGCGTTTCAGCGACGAAAGCGTGTGCGCCTCGGCCGTCGCCCTGTGGGCTTTGTCCGGCGCCCAAGCGGGGGCGTTGGCGGGCTTCTTGCGCTCGATCTGCCTTCGATGGCCCGAGGCGGGCTATGGGGGGATGTTTTCGGCGTGGCTGCGAGACGAGCGCATGGGGCCGTACGGCAGCAAGGGCAACGGCTGCGTGCCGCGCTCGGCGCCGTGCGCCTGGCTTTTTGCCGAACGCCGCGACGCCCTTGAGGCGGCCCGCTTGAGCGCCGAGGCCACGCACAACGACGAATCGTCGTTCGCGGCCGTCGCGGCCTATGTCGACGTTTTGCGCGCCTTGCTCTTGGGATCGGGCAAGAAAGAGGTGCTGGATTTGCTGCGCGCCGAGCATCCGCGCTTGCTGCCCGATTTGGGCTCTTGGGGAGGGGGAATGGGC
>CAJPTP010000194.1 GCA_905373555.1 uncultured Francisella sp.
CTCTTCAGGCGCGTCGGGGGCGGGGGCGGGGGCCAAGTTCGCGCCCGAGTTGTTGGCCATGTAAACGATGGCGCGGTGGATCTCGTCGTCGGTCAGGTCGGGTTGGCCGCCTCGGGCGGGCATGGCGTTGAAGCCCCCGGTCGCGTGCTGCATCAGCGTGTCGATGCCTTGGGCGACGCGGGGGGCCCAATCGGATGCAACCCCGAACTTGGGCGATTTGGCCGTCGTGGAATCCGCGGCGTGGCATTGGTAGCAAGTTTTCTTGAAGACTTGCTCGCCCGTGCGCTGCCCGGGCTCGACGCCGTCGCCGAGCGTCAAGACGCCTTGGGGAAGAATGCGGCTTGTGGTCGCGGTGGGGGTCGCCAACTCGGGGTCGATGAACATGCCGGACGTGGCGAGCTTCGCCAAGAAGAAAACAAACAGGCAGGCGACGATCAAAGAATACAAGGAAAATGAGAGCGTCGAGCCCTGTTCGCGCGCATGGTTGCTGAGCATTGTGTCGTTCCTTGGTCGCGCCGCAGGCTCGCGCCGCGGCGTCGTTGATTTTGGGTGGCGCGCCGCCCGTGGGGCCGCGCGCATCGTCGTTTATAAAATTTTTTCGGATGCGATGATATAACTTTGATCAAACTATCGGCGATCTGCCCCCGCAAAAGCGGTCGGCGCGACGATTGGCCGCGCCCGGCCCGGCCGTTTTCGGCGCCGCGTTTGCAAATTTTCCGAAGGCGCGTATAATCGCCGTCTTTTCAAGCGCCCATAGCTCAGTGGATTAGAGTGTTGGCCTCCGAAGCCAAAGACGCGGGTTCGACTCCCGCTGGACGCACCAGATTCTTCGGCCCCCGCTCGCGGGGGCCTTTTGCATTTCCCCGGGCGGCATTTTTTCCCCCCCCTGGGGGGGGGCGTCTGCGCTTTGCGGCGCCCAAGAGCGGCCTTAGCCGCGCAGCTCTTGGCGCATCCAATCGAGATAGCGATCCGACGCATCCGCCCCCAAGCGCAAAAGTTGCGGGATGCGGTAGGGGTGGGAGCGCAGAATGATCGCGGCGGCCGCTTCGGCGCGATGGGCTGCGGTCTTGGCGCGCAGCGTGACCTCGCGCTCGTCGGCGATCTTGCCCTCATCCAAGTAAAGCGATCGGTGCGCGGGGCTAAGGCTCACGCACGCCGCCGCCTTGGCCTCGAGCAACTCCCGGGCGGCTTTCAGCGCCGAGTCTTCGTCGGGGTAGGTGGTTTCCAAAATCGCGACGGGGGCGCGGCATTCCGGCTCGCGCCCATCCGGCGCGGCGTTTGCGCCTGCGTTTGCGCGCCCGCCCTCGCGCTCGCCGTTTTCGGCGCGGGGCAACTTGCCTGCCATGGTCTTTCCTTTCCTATGCCTTGCGCTTCGCTTTGCATCCGGCGTTTCGGGCCGAGCCCCGCCGGGTGGGGGGGGGAGGTTTGCTGGATTTTACCCGATGCGCCCCCGATTCGACCCGCCCCGGCGCCGAGCCGCTCGCCGTTTGCCCAAGCCGCTTGGCGCCTTGCATTGCGCCGCCGCCCGGCAAGGCCGCGCCGCGCGCCGATCATTCTTGCGTTTGTTTTCGATCCGCCTCTTGAGCTTGGGGCGCGCCGTCGCCGCTCTTCCCGCCTTCGCCCGACTCCGTGTTCCAGCCCGTCGTTTTTTGGGCCAAAAGCGCGAGCCGGCCTTTTTCCTTGGCCAGAGCCGCCAAAACGGCGGCGTTGGCCAAGGCGGCGAGCAGATACAGCCCCGCGACGTTGTCCGCGAACGACAGGGCGACGGCGCCGAAGGCCGCCGCGCCGATCATGAAAACCGCGTTGGCGATGTTGTTGAACGCCACCGCCTTGGCGCGGAAGGCGTCGCCGGTTGCGAGCTGCATCCAAGTGTACAGGGGCGTCGAGTACGCGCCGCCGCACACCCCCAGCCCCAAGGCGCCCGCCGAGGCGAGCCAAGCGGCGGCGCCGGATTGCAAAAACGCGGCGATTCCCATCAACTCGCCTTGCCGCTTGGGCAAGGCGGGCAGCGCCATGAGCAGCCCGAAAACGCACATGCCCGCCAAACCCGCGAAGGCGAATTTGAGATTGAGGCGGCCTTGGGAGGCATGGGCGCACCAAACCGAGCCCGCGCCGATCCCGATCGAAAACAGCGCCAAGATCAGGTTGAAGACGTTTTGATCGCCCAGCAGATGGTCTTTGACGAACACGGGCAGCTGCGCGGTGTACAGGGCGCCGAGAAACCAAAACCACGAGGCGCCCAAAATGGGCGCCTTGAGCCCCGGGCGCGTCAACGACCCTCGGGCGATGGCCCGGGTCGATCGGGCGATGTTGAGGTCGATTCGGGCTTGGGGGGCGACGGCCCCGACGCGGGGCATGGCCAAGGAGCACGCAAACCCCAAGGCGGCGACGCCGACCGCGATCGGGCCGATGGCCTCGGGGGCGGACGCGGCCAAGGCCGCGCCGAAAATCTGCCCCAGCAGAATCGACGCGAACGTCGCGCCCTCGATCAGGGCGTTGCCGAAAAGCAGCTCCCCGCGCTTGAGATACTCGGGGACGATCGCGTATTTCAGCGGGCCGAACAGGGCGGACTGCGAGCCCATCAAAAACAGCGCCAAAAACAAAACGGGCAGGGAGCGCCCGAAAAAGCCCCACGCCCCCAGAGCCATGACGAGGATCTCCGGCGCCTTGACCCATCGGGCCAGCCGGGCCTTGTCGAATTTGGTGCTCAAATCGCCCGCGATCGAGGAAAAAAGGAAGAAGGGCAGCACGAACAGGGCGGCGCCGAGGTTCAGCAGCTGCGATGGGCCCAACGACGGGCCGGACGCCAAGCCGCCGTAGGCGATGAGGACAAAAATGGCGGTTTTGAAAAGATTGTCGTTGAAGGCGCCGAGAAACTGGGTGAGAAAAAGCGGCAAAAACCGACGCGACGTCGCAAACGAGCGGGGGGGCATGCCATCGCCTTCCTAAGAATGCCGGATCCCTTGCCAAGGCGCCCGGGCCCGGCCCGAGACGGCGGGGGGCGGGCGGCGGCCGCGCCGAAGGCCGCGCCAAGCGTTTTGCCACGGGCTCAAGGCCAAGCGCGCGCTCAAACGCCGAAGC